>CANDLP010000016.1 GCA_947385505.1 uncultured Clostridia bacterium | reverse complement strand
TTGATAAAACAGAATCGCACAAAGTATAATTTAAATGTAGCATAATAATAAAAAAGGGGCTGTAAAAAAAGAAAAAGCGGCGAAGCCGCCGCTTCGGGCGGCAAAACTCCGCGTCCTTGCGAAAGGGAGCTGACATAATAAATAAAAAGAGGCTTTTTTTACAGTTCTGTAATTGTACACTGTAAATATCGGAAAAAACGTTTTTCCAGTAGCGTTTGTGTTTTCGGCACAAACATTTCCTCAACAAGAAAGGAATTTTCATAAAAATGAAAGAACTGAACAGAACCAATTATAAAACAGGCGAAAGACCTATTAAAATCATGCAGTTCGGAGAAGGCAACTTCTTAAGAGCCTTTGTTGACTGGATCATTCAGAATCTCAACGACAGCGGCGTGATAAACTCCGACGTAGCGGTAGTACAGCCTATGCCTATGGGAAGGGTAAAGGATCTGGAAAACCAGGACGGCTTGTACACTGTTTGTCTCGAAGGAATAGACAAAGGCGAAAAGGTACAGAATAAGAGAGTTATCGACGTTCTGCGGGATTTTATAAATCCTTTTGAGCAGTACGATAAGTATTTGTCCTACGCTGAAAGCGAAGAGCTTGAGATAGTAGTCTCCAATACCACCGAGGCGGGAATAGCGTTAGATCCCTCCGACACCGACTTTACCGTCTGCCCCAGAAGCTTTCCCGGAAAGCTTCTGGCGCTTTTAAAAGCCAGATATGAGCATTTTAACGGAGATATGAACAAGGGACTTGCCGTTATTCCCTGTGAGCTTATCGATCATAACGGCGACGAGCTTAAAAAGATTCTTAAAGAACTGGCGGAGATCAACAAGCTGGACGGCGGCTTTATAAACTGGCTCACCGAAGCCAATCATTTCACCTCCACCCTTGTTGACAGAATAGTCCCCGGCTATCCCCGTGACAATGCGAAAGAAATCTGCGAGGAAACGGGCTATAATGACAATAACATAGTTAAGGGCGAGATATTCCATCTTTGGGTGCTTGAAAAAGAGCCTTTTGTACAGGAAAAGCTTCCCGCCGACAAGTCGGGTCTTAACGTGATTTTTGCCGATGATATCACACCTTATAAACAGCGCAAGGTCAAGATACTCAACGGTTCTCACACTTCAATGGTTCCCGTGGCTTACCTTTGCGGAATCGATACCGTAAGGGAAGCGGTGACGGACGAGGACGTGGGAACATTTGTTCAGGGACTTGTAAACAATGAAATAAAGCCCACCATAAACCTTCCCAAAGATGAAATGGACGCTTTCGCGGGCAGCGTAATAGAGCGTTTTATGAATCCGTTCATACGTCACGAGCTTATGTCCATTGCCTTGAATTCCACCACCAAATTCAAGACCAGACTTCTGCCTACCTATAACGATTACCGTAAAATTTACGGAAAATCGCCGAAGCATATCCTGTTTTCTCTGGCTTCCCTTATTGTTTTTTATCGCGGGAAGAGGGGCGAGGAGCAAATTGACCTGAACGATTCCCCCGAATATCTTGAATTCTGGAAAGAGGTATGGACGCTGAACGACTATTGCGAGATAGCAAAAAAAGTACTTTCCCGAAGCGATATATGGGAGCAGGACTTGTCGGCCGACGGTGATAATGTGAATATTGTCAGTGAATATATCGGAAGAATTGTTGAGGACGGAGAAAGAAACGCCTTAAGAAAGTTCCTTGCGGAAAACAACGTTATCAATAAATAATATTTATACTGGCTCTGAAATAGTGTCAAATACCTTTTGAAAAGGAATAAACGGTTATGAAAAAGACTATTGTAATTTCTCCCGATGATCTGGTGGCAGTGGCGCTGGTTTCTCTCAAAAAAGGAGAGGAATTTGAAGGTGTGATGCTGTCGGAGGACATTGAAAAAGGTCATAAATTCGCCTTAAGGGATATTAAAAAGGGAGAGCAGATAATAAAGTACGGCGAGGTTATAGGAAAAGCAACTTCCGATATAAAGGCGGGGGAGCATATCCACAGCCATAATATGTCCACCAATCTTTCCGGCGCTCTTGAGTACTCCTATAACAAAGCCGAAATAAAGGATTTAGGCGTTCATAAATCCCGTAAGGTAAACGTCTATAAGCGCAAAAGCGGCGAGGTGGGAATAAGAAACGAGCTTTGGATCATTCCGACAGTTGGCTGTGTAAATTCACAGGCTAAGCTTATCGCTTCCGAGTTTTTGAAAAAGCATTCCGCCCTTGAGGGGGTAGACGGCGTTTTCGCTTACACTCACCCATACGGCTGTTCCCAGATAGGCGAGGATCACAACCGCACGAGAATGATACTTCAAAGAATGGTAAAGCACCCCAACTGCGGCGGTGTGTTGGTGTTGGGCTTAGGCTGTGAAAACAACCGAATGGACGTATTTAAAGAAACGCTGGGCGATTATGACAAAGACCGCACCCGCTTTTTGGTTGCGCAGGAGGTTGAGGACGAAACAGAAGAAGGCTTAAAGCTGTTGGAAGAGCTTTACAATAACGCTAAAAACGACAAACGTACAGAAGAAGACATCTCCTGCCTTAAAATAGGCTTAAAGTGCGGAGGCTCAGACGGGCTGTCGGGCATTACCGCCAATCCTCTTGTGGGAAGACTGTCCGATTATATGGCCGCCATAGGGGGGACAACGGTGCTCACCGAGGTTCCCGAAATGTTCGGCGCAGAGCAGCTTTTAATGGACAGAGCCAAAGACGAGGAAACCTTCAACAAAATAGTAAAGCTGGTAAACGGCTTTAAGGAGTACTATCAGAAGCACGACCAACCCGTTTACGAAAATCCTTCCCCCGGAAACAAGGCGGGAGGCATAACCACTTTAGAGGATAAATCCTTGGGCTGCACCCAGAAATCCGGTTCGGGAGAAGTTTGCGATGTCCTTTTTGACGGCGACGCTTTGTCCGCTCACGGTCTTAACCTGCTGAACGGCCCAGGAAACGATATGGTGGCGGTGACCAATCTCGCAAGCGCGGGCTGTCATATGGTTCTGTTCACAACGGGACGGGGCACCCCGTTTGGCGGATTTGTACCCACGATAAAAATTTCAACCAACTCTGATCTTGCCAAAAGGAAATCCAACTGGATAGACTTTGACGCGGGCGGTATCGCCATGGGAGAAAGCTTTGAGGATAAGCTGGATCAGCTTATTGAGCTTATAGCGGATACCGCCAATGGAAAGCAGACGGTTAACGAAAGGTATAATTCGAGGGATATTGCCATATTCAAGACGGGGGTTACGCTGTAAAAGATATGAGCAAGATTTTGAAATCCGTACAAAACAACGGAATAAATATTCAATATCATAAAAGTTTAAACAGCGATGTTTGTAACGTTATAGACGAGGAATTCGGTAAATTTGCCGATAAAAACGGCATGGTATGTGATTATGAAACATTTGCTTTTACGGCTTTGGAGGCAGATAAGGTTGTTGGTATAATAAAGGGACATTCATATTACAGCGAGGTTCATATCGGAGACCTTGTCGTGTTTGAAAAATACCGCGGAAGGGGAATAGGAACAAAGCTTTTGGAGGCGGTTGAAGCCTTTTTTGCCGATCAAAAGTTTGATATTATTACTTTAAGCACGTATGAATTTCAGGCTCCCGAATTTTACCGGAAATGCGGATACGAGATTGAGTATATCAGGGAGAATAAGGGAAATCCCAAGCTTAATAAATATTTTTTGATCAAGTATATTTGATATCGGTATAAATACTGGAAAGGCAACACTATATGGATTACAGCAGGAAAATATCCGAACGCCTTTGGAATCTTCCCGACAAGGGAGAGCTTGAAAGCAGGCGGGAGGAAACCTTTATTGACGACATTATTCAGAAAAGCCATATCGAAAAAGAGCTGCTTTTAAATCTTGACGGAGTAAAAACCGTATTTGACGGCGGAGGGGGCTGCGGAAGATTTTCTATTCTTCTTGCCGAACACGGCTGTGAGGTAACGCATTTTGATATTTCACAGCCGATGATAGATAAGGCAAAGGAATTGGCCGAGAAAAAAGGCGTGCTTGATAAAATAACCTTTGTGAAGGGCGCGCTGGAGGATTTAAGTGAATTTAAGGATAAATCCTTTGATATGGTTATTTCCTTTGACGCTCCAATTTCATACACTTATCCCAATCAGGAAAGGGTTATCGGGGAACTGGCGCGCATTTGCCGAAAACGAATCGTAATAAGCGTATCAAGCCGTCTCGGCTGTCTTCCGTGTTTGTCTAATCCGCTTCAAAAAAATCATTTTATACTGGACGAAAACTGCGGAGACCCTTTTGTGGAATGGTGCATAGGAAACAAAGCAAATGCGGTGGAGTCATTTGCCTTTAATAAAAATAACCTTACGGCTCTGTTGGAAAAGGGACTTATAGGCGGAGAGGAAGAAATTGCGGAGTATGAAAAAGGCGGCGCGCCTTGGTGTATAACCTATACCTTTATGCCCGACGAACTGGAAGGCATATTGAAGCACTTCGGAGTTAAAAACATTAAATTGGCGGGCCCCGGCGCATTCGCAAGAACGATTCCCAATGAACTGCTTGTTAAAATAATGAACGATCCGAAACAGCGCGCCGAATTTCTGGAATTTTGTTATCAATACGATTCCAATCCTTTTGTTTGCGGTATGGGAAAAGATAATTTGCTGGCAAAAGGGGAAATGTAACCGCAATATTTTCCCGGACTGCCAAAGTAAAAAAACATACAATTTTATTCAAGAAAGGACTGATACCGATGAAAAACTTTATGGACAAGGATTTTGTGCTGAAGAACCAAACGGCGCAGGCTCTCTACGACAATTACGCAAAGGATATGCCTATCTTTGACTTTCACTGTCATCTTAACATCGAAGAAATCTACAACGACAAAAAATTCGGTTCCATCACCGAAGCATGGCTTGGCGGCGATCATTACAAATGGCGTCTGATGCGTGAAATGGGAGTAGATGAAAGCTATATCACAGGCGACAAGGGAGATTACGAAAAATTCCTGAAATATGCCGAGGTAATGCCCTACGCAATCGGAAACCCCATTTATCACTGGACCCACCTTGAGCTTCGCCGCTTTTTCGGCATTGAGGAAATTCTTTCCCCCAAAACAGCCGAATCTGTTTACAATCAGGCGAATGAAAAGCTTAAGACCCTTTCCGCCCGTACCCTTATTAAAATGGGCAATGTGAAGAAGCTGTTCACCACCGATGATCCTATTGACGATCTGCATTTCCACAAGCTGCTCAAAGAGGACAAGAGCTTCGACGTAGAGGTTGCTCCAGCCTTCAGACCTGACAAGGCGATAAACATCGAGTTGCCCGCCTTTGTGCCTTACATAGCCAAGTTAGCCGACGCCGCCGACGTAAAAATCGACGGAATAGACGGGCTTTGCGAGGCGCTGACCAAGCGCATCGAGTATTTTGACAGCGTGGGCTGCGTATGCTCCGACCACGCTCTTGACGTTGTAATGTATATGCCCGCCGAAAAGGAACAGGTGGACAAGATACTAAAAAAAGCGCTGGCGGGCGATGATCTCACCAAAAACGAGATAGAACAGTACAAGGGTTATATTTTAGTGCATTTAGGCAAACAGTATGCCCGTCTGCATTGGGTGCAGCAGTATCACATAGGCGCTCTCCGCAACAATTCCTCCCGCTATATGAGACTTTTGGGTCCCGACACGGGCTTTGACTCAATAGAGGACCAGACCTTTGCGAAAAAGCTTTCCATGCTTCTGGACACTTTAGACAGCACCGACGAGCTTCCTAAGACAATACTCTACTGTCTTAACCCCCGCGATAACGAAGTGCTTGCCGCTATAATCAACTGCTTCCAGCAGAGCGGCACTGTGGGCAAAATGCAGTTCGGCTCCGCATGGTGGTTCAACGATCAGAAGGACGGAATGGAAAGACAGCTTATGGCCCTATCACAGGTTGGTCTGCTCAGCAAGTTTGTTGGCATGCTCACCGACAGCCGCAGCTTCCTTTCCTATACAAGACATGAGTATTTCAGACGTATTCTTTGCAATATGTTAGGTACGATTATCGAGGAAGGCGAGTATCCCAACGAGATTGAGTTTGTGGGAGAAATTGTGAGGGATATTTGCTATAATAATGCGGTAAGGTATTTCGGCAAATAATAACTTTATATTAAAAAAGGAACAGCGTTTAAAAACGGTGTTCCTTTTTATTTTATTGCTGTATTTGTTTATACCGGTTCAGATTTATTTTTCCACCAAATAAAAATCCCCCGCTTCGATATATCCCACATTTCCGTCATAAGCCGCTTTTCTGACGGTTCCGCCTTTTCCGTTTCTGAACTCCTTGAAAACAATAAATCTTCCTCCGCCCGGAATTATTGACAAAACATTATCGCTCTTGGGCGATTCGATAAGCTTAATTACTTTGGCGGCCTGCGCCGTTTCTCCATCCGAGTAAGGAAAAACGGTATTTTCATTTACCCAGCCGTACACATTCGATCCGTCCCCTATAAGATGTATCGGGTGGGCTGTTCCTTCCGCAATATTTGTTACCTGCGCTGTTCCGGCGGTACGCAAATTTCCTACTGGAGTTTCCGAATCCGCTCCCGGATAATGCCAACCGCCGCTGAACAGTACCATATCTCCTATATTCGGCTCAAATTCCTCTTTTGCGTCGCCCCATTGTCCGTTGGCGGCAATAATTGCGGGATAGTCCACATAACAAATATCACAGTCCACCTTTTCGCCGCTGCCGAATATACGTTCCGCTCCCCATTGCCACATTTTTTGACCGAACTTATACCTGCTGGGTGCATTCGGGTCATTTGTCCAATGGGCGAGCCATAAATCATATTTATCCAGAATTTTATCCTTATTAAGATTATTTTCCAATATGGACGGATTTGAGTACAGCCCGCCCCGATAGTTTGCTTTATTTATTGTATCCAAAAACGACAGAGCAACATTGGTAAGCTTAGTCTTTGAAAGGCTTAAAACTTTCTGATCTTCTATATCATAAAAAATCGGATAGGTAAGTCTGTACGGTCTTATAAGATTTATTACATACTCCGCTTCCTTTTTTGCTTCTGAAGGAGTCTTTGCCGTACAGTAACAGTAAACCCCAATATTAAGCCCTGCCGCAGCGGCGTTTTTTATATGCGATTCAAACATTTCGTCTGTCTTTTGACGGTATCCTGTTCGTATTATGGCAAAGCTGACGCCGCCCTCTCTTATTTTTTCAAAATCAAGCTTTTTGTTTGCGTAAGATATATCAATGCCGTATCTTTGAATATTCATATTCAGTATCCCTTTCATGTATGTTTTTCACTTTTTACACACTTTTTTATCACTTAATAAAAATAAACATAAAGTTATTTTTCACATTTCATTCACATATCTGCAAAATAATAACGTTATTGTTTTTCACCTGTTTTTCACGTAGAAATTTGCTTGTACATAATTACTGCTTTACATATCAAATATATGATTAAAATCGGTAAAAAATACCAAAAAAATAAATAGCGTTATTTTAATTTTTTTATATCATCTTATAAACGCATATAAACTTTGGTTTACTTGAAAATATTGTGATTTATTATTTTTTGATTAGGGGCTATTTGAAAAACCGCATTTAGCGAAATTGTACTAAATTGCTTTGTTTTCATATACGCCCTAATACAATAAATGCCGTTTGCTGTTTCCCTGATAAATTACAGTTTTCCCCTTGATTTTTTTTCAAAAATGTGCAATAATATAAGAAGATATATCCAAAGCGCGTATACCATTATTATATAGATAGTATTTCTGCACCGTGTCCTGTGAAATTTTGGCGGCAGTTGTGGAAAAATACGCGTTGATTTACGGAAAGGTACATACAATGTCACAAATCCTTAATTTTAAATCGGAATATAAAGGGCTTACCTCTGAGGAAGCGGAAAAACGGCTTTCGATGTACGGCTTTAACGAGGATCCCGGGGCGGACAGCAGTGCGTACAGCTTAAAAAAAGCCATGCTTTGTCCCCGCTTCTTTGTCTGGATCATTTCGGTAGTGCTGTTGTTTCTGGCGGGGCAATACGTTATGGGAGCGGTAATGCTCTTGCTTACCGTTATGCTTACCGTCGGCGATGTTATCTGGCAGATGAAGCTGTATGAAAAGGAGACTACTCTGAAAAAACTGGGCGGTATGAAATTCCGTGCGGTTAGGGACGGGGAATTGGTTTTGGTACGAAAAGAATATCTGGTGCCGGACGATATTATAGTGCTTCAAGGCGGAGAGAGAGTCCCTGCCGACGCCCATCTTCTGGAAACGGAGGAGCTGACGGTAAACGAATCTGTGTTTACCGGCGACTCCACCCCTGTAACAAAAAAAACAGGTGCGGACAGCAGCCGCACGCTTCCCAAATCCACCTGCGTCTATAAAAACACTGTTGTAATGACAGGCAGCCTTGTGGCAAGGGTATTTGCAACGGGTGAGGACGCGGCAGTCAAACGGGAAGAGACACATACAGCCTCACATTTTGAGAATAAAATAAAGCTTCCCATCTCCGTTATATTGATAATGGGGCTTCTTGAAACGATAGTAGCGGCGCTTCTCTGTTTTCTCAGGGCGGAGGAAATAAAAACACTGACCGACGTTCTTGTGCAGATTGCCTTGCCCGCAATATCGGTGGGTATGTGCTTTATTCCTTCACAGGCGGATAAACTGGTAAGGCTGTTTTATCTTAACGGAGCCGGCAGACTTAACCGCAAACACGCTCTTGTAAAAAATATAGCCGCTATGGAGGAGCTTAGCGCCATCACCTGTGTTTTGGTGGAAAAATCCGGTACAATTACCAAAAATCATATGGAAGTAGCGGATATTTTCACCGACGAACGCAAGCTATTCAACAATGTATGCGTGTTGGCCTGCGATCCCGCGCCCACTGCTCCCGCCGAAAAGGCGATTCTTTTGTATTCCACCTTCAGCGGGACGGATATCAAGACGCTTTTCGATAATGAAAGGGAAGCCGCTTATGCTTTTTCCGAAAGCAATAAAATGGCGGGAAACCTTTGGCACATAAACGGACAAAGGCTGCTCTGCATTAAAGGCAGTCCCGAAGAAATATTAGCCTTATGTACGGTGGACCCCAACGAGCTTCACTATATTCAGCAAAAAAGGCAAGCTTTCGCCAAACAGGGACATCAGGTTCTGGCGGCGGCATTTACAGTGCTCCCTGAAGGACAGGCGGCTCCCGAAAGGCTGTCTGAGGTAAGATATGAGTACATAGGACTAATTGCGCTGGAAAACACCACCCGCGATACGGTGCCCTATGCGGTTAAATCCTGTGTTAAATCGGGCGTAAAGGTAATAATGATGACGGGAGACGGAAAGGAAACGGCTGCCGCCATAGGAAAGCAGATAGGGCTCCAAAGCACAAAAACTATTCTCGGCTCCGAGCTGGATTTTGAACCCGATGTTGAGGACGTGGGAATTTTTGCCAAGATTACGCCGGAACAGCGGATAAAAGTGGTGAATCTCCTTAAGTCAAAGGGAGAAATAGTGGCGGTTGTAGCCACTGAAACGGATGATACGGTAATACTTGAGGAATCCGACGTGGGGATTTCCGTCAACAGCACCGCTTCGCCCGCTGCGTCGGAAAGCTGCGATATGCTTATGAGCGATGACAATTTGCTTGCCATAGCAGAAGCGGTAAAGGAAAGCCGGCAGATTCACAGGAACCTTAAAAGCGCTTTGGCTCTTCTTTTGGCGTCGCACTTTGCTTTGGCTTTGTTTGCGGCGGTTGTAATGGCAACGGGGGGGACGGCGGTCTTTACTCCTGTTTTGGCGGTATTGCTGTCGGCGGTAATTTTTCCCATGGCCGCGTCGATGTTTATGGGTAATACTTTCGACATAAAGGCGGACTTTACCGCAAGCGGTTTTATCGGAAGGGGCGTTGTAAACAGCACATTTTATCCGAAGGCGCTTATTTTGGGGACTACCTTGGCGATGTCCATGGTGCTGTTTTATCTGTTTACTTTAAATCTTGAGGCGGAGGCGCACCGCTCTATTTTCCTTATGATGATGACTACGGGCATTATGCTGGAGGGCTTTACTTTGTCTTCGCGAAAAAATACGTTTTTTGCTTCGGTGAAGGAGAAGCACGGTTTTTCGGGAGCATTTCAGGCGGGTATGATTTTTCTTTGCTCTTTGGTTATAATATATGTACCTTATCTGAATAATGCGTTCGGGTTTGCGGCGCCGAATGTTCTGGTGCTGTTTATCGCCCTTATTGTAACTTTCATTTTCACGTTTTGGGCGGAATTTGTAAAAAAGTTTAACTCATTTAAATAATTTTAAAAATTAAACAGGCGGCAAAGCCGCTGTTTAGGTTTTAATAAAATCGGTTTAGTGATTTCAGCGCTGTGATTTATCTGTTTTCGGTATTGACACAGTCACATCAAGATCATATGTTCATATTATATCGCACGCGTTTTTTCGGCAAATTTTCCTATATAAATGTCACAAACCTCATGTACACAAGTCGCTGTAAAATTTGTATTATGCACATCTCTATCAAAAAAGGAATTCAAATATAAAATGACAAAAAACAAAGCGCTCCCTATTGTAACTGCTTTAGCCATAGCAGCCGGCATTCTCGTTCCGCTTCTGATATACGACAACCTTCGTTTGGAAACCGTTCATTATAACATATTCCACAATAATCTTCCGCTCCCTTTTAACGGCTTCCGAATAGTACAAATTTCCGATCTTCACAACAACGTTTTCGGCGAAAACCAGCAAATACTGCTCAAAGCCATAAAAGCCGAAAATCCGCACATTATAGTAATTACTGGAGACCTTATTGATTCCGAACAAACGAAAAATGCCCTCGATTTAGTAAAAGGCGCAGTGAAAACAGCGCCATGCTATTATGTTAACGGTAACCATGAAATAAGAACGGGACGATATCTTAGTGAAATAAGACCGACTCTTATTCGGTGCGGCGTTAAGGTTTTAGACGATGAAAAAACTTATATTGAAAAAGAAGGCGAAAAAATTACGGTGATCGGACTCTCCGATCTTTGCAGCGGCGAGCTTGATCAGGCTCAGGCGTTAAAAACACTGATACAAAACGAATCATTTACCCTGCTTCTTTCCCACCGTCCCGAAAGATTCGGGATTTATTCCGACTGCGGCGTTTCCTTGGCTTTTTGCGGACATGCCCACGGAGGACAGTTCAGGATCCCTTTTACACATCAAGGCGTGTATTCCCCCGGGCAGGGCTTTTTTCCCCGTTACACCGAGGGCGTTTTCACACGGAAAAACACAAAAATGACAGTAAGCCGCGGCTTGGGCAATCAAGTGATAATACCGAGGGTCAATAATTGTTTTCAATTGGTTTCCGTAACATTATACCGAACCTGACGGCATAAAAATAGAAAAACAAATAATATACGGCATAGAACAAGAACGAAAGGAAAACACAATGAAAAATCTTCTTGGGATATTTTACGGTGCGGTGTTCGGAATAGCAAACGTAATTCCCGGAGTCAGCGGCGGTACCATGCTGGTGGCATTCGGCTGCTATGATAAGGTTTGCGGCGCTTTGGCTCTGGACTTTAAAGAAATTAAGAAAAATATAAAATTCCTTATATTTTTTGCAATCGGCGCCGCTTTGGGAATAGTCGGTTTTTCAAATATCATAACTTGGTTTTTTGAAAAGTTCCCCACAGAGACTTATATGTTTTTTATCGGGCTGATTTTGGGAAGCATACCTCTTATAATAAGAAACGCGACGGTTAACGAAAAGTTTAAACCCGTCTGCGCCGTACCTTTTTTGGCGGCGCTTGCCTTGGTCATCGGGCTGGCGGTGCTTGAAAACAACTCAGCCGATCCGGCGCCGGTAATGGTGAAGGAAACAGGCGATCCTTATGTTTATAAAGTGACACTTACCAATAACAGCAGCCAGACCGTTGCCGAATGGTGGATTGAACACGAATGGGACTATGATAATGTAAGCGGTATAACCGATTGGGCGGTGGAATCGGGAAACGTTAAAGCGGATATAAAGCAGGGTCTTGCCGATAAGATTTTCGGCAAATCCGGCGACCGTATAATCGCACCGATTGAAAACGGTGAAATAAAGCCCGGCGAATCGGTAAGCTTTGAACTTCGGTCGACGGAAAGCGCTTTTACACTGATTCCGAAATACAGCTATACTGTAACCCCATTGTTTATTGCCACAATAATGCTCGCTTCTTTAGCGGCGGCGGTTGCCATGATAATTCCGGGGGTCAGCGGTTCCTTTATAATGGTGCTTTTAGGCACATACGCAACGGTTATAAACGCGGTAAAGGAATTTAACTTTGCCGTACTTATTCCCACTGCAATAGGTGTGCTTCTGGGGCTGATATTCGGCGCAAAGCTGATAAGAATGCTGCTGAAAAAGCATCGGCTTATAGTTTTCAGCGCAATTTTGGGATTGTGCGCAGGTTCATTGTATGCCATACTTCCCGACGGATTTGGATTTAACGTTGATACGCTTATAGGAGTGTTTGTTCTTCTTATCGGCGGCGCTGTTTCGTTTTTTGTGGGCAGAAATACCAAGGCCGAGGAGTGAGGAAACCCGAAGTATGAAGTTGTGGATTCTATGCGCCGAATTTATAGACAGTTTATTGAGCGGCGTCGTGACTTTGCACACTCAGAAGCCCCTGCATTCATTTTTGCAGTGAAAATGAAGCCAAAAAAGCATTTGAGGCTTCACCGCCTGTTTATTTTTGTTACAGCGAGAAAGGAGTATATATGAAATATCAGGATTTACGCAAAAACGGCGAAACAATCTCCCATACCTCAAAAATAGAGGTGATAGAATGGGACGGAGTAGCTTACAAGCTTTTTGACAAATCTTTTTCCCATACCCAGATATTCTATGAGGCTATGCTTCAGACAAAAGCGGAGGAGCAGGGTATCAGGGTACCGCAAATTTACGGTGTGGAGAGGATAGACGACCGTTTGGCGATTCTTTCCGAATACATAGAGGGGCAGACCGTACAGGAACTGATGGATGAAAATCCCGCTAAAAAGGATTATTATCTTAATATTATGCTGGACACCCAGCTTAATATAAATTCCCGCGTAGTGGGGGATATAGTCAAGCTTAAACATAAGATAAGCAGAGAAATAAAAAAGCTCCCCTTTATCGACGATATCAAAAGATACGAGCTTGAAACAAGGCTTGCTTCAATGCCCAAGCATAGCAAGCTGTGCCACGGAAATTTCGGTCCCGAAAACGTGGTGATCGACGGAATGGACAACGTGGCGGTATTGGACTGGGTGGCGGCTTCAAGAGGAAACGCGGGAGCGGACGTGGCTAAGACTTATCTTAAGCTTACGCTTATTTCAACCGAGCTTGCGGAGAATTACATAACCCTGTTTTGCCGTAAATCGGGCTGTGACAGACAGTATGTTTATGAGTGGCTCCCGCTTATAGCGGCCTGCGGCTTGGGGGAGAAAAATATTTCGGAAAGTGAAAAAGCGGTAATGCTGAGTTGGCTTGACGTGGTAGATTACGACTGATGGAAATTATCTCGCGGATTATTATAATGGCTCTGCTCATGGGTGTGGGCATAGTATGTCAGAAAACAAAAATAATAAATAATGAAACAAACAAGGGTATTTCCGATATTGCCCTTAAAGTAGCTACCCCCGCTTTGCTTGTTGCCTCGTTTCAGCAGGAGCTGAACAGCGAGCGGCTTCAAAGACTCGGATATGCCGCGCTTTTGGGGGCAATAGCGATAGTTTTTGCGGTGATAATGGGCTATATTTGCCTTCCGAAAGGAAAAAAATACAATGAGGACGGCAGCGGAAAGCTGGCAATAGAACGATTTTCCGCTATATACAGCAACTGCGCTTTTATGGGTATTCCCCTTATCAACGGTCTTTACGGAGAAGAGGGAGTATTTTACCTTACCGCCTTTTATGCCTTATTCAATATAGCGGTTTGGACTCACGGTCTTGTGATGATAAAAGGAGAAGCAGGACTTAAACAAACTCTTAAGGCGCTGACCAGCCCCGCGCTTATAGGAATAGTTGTGGGAGCAGTATTGTTTTTCTTACAGATAACGCTTCCCGATGTGATTAAACAAACTCTGGATTACGCCGGCTCAATGACCACGCCGTTAGGTATGCTGGTGGCAGGAGTTACAATTGCTCAAACAAATCTGTTAGGCGCGCTGAAAAAAGTTAAGGTTTATTATATCAGCGCGTTGAGACTTGCTGTTATCCCGGTTTTGACAATACTTCTGTTTTTGCTGCTGCCCTTTGACGGGATGGTTATGGGTGTGACGGTTGCCGCGGCGGCTTGTCCCGCAGCAACTATCTGTACGATGTTTGCCATAAGCTTTAATAAGGACAGCCTTTATGCGGGCGAGTTATTTGCCGTTTCAACTGTGCTTTCGGCGGGAACTTTGCCGCTTGTGATGTGGATATTTGATTTGATTAACGGATTGGTGAGATGATAGTACAGGATAAGTGGTTGTAAAAAAAGAGAAAAACGGCGAAGCCGCGTGATTCCTTTTTCGCTTCCTTTTTGGGATCCAAAAAGGAGTAGGGTGTGGGACAAAGTCCCACGAAGTGAGGGATCTATACCGGCAAAGAAGCGGGCGAAGCCGCCGCTTCGGGCGTTGACATCCTTGTCAGCGCTTTGAGAGCCGACATAATAAACAAAAAGGGGCAGATCGGAAGAGCGTCGTGTAGGGAAAGAGTGTGCACGGACGTGG
>CANDLP010000015.1 GCA_947385505.1 uncultured Clostridia bacterium | reverse complement strand
CGTTATGATATTTCTTGTCAGTTGTTTCTTTTGCAAACATTGTGAATTTCATATACTTTTCCATTCCGTGTTCTTTGCAGAAAAGATAGTTGTTTAAACTGCCATAACCTGCGTCTGCAACAGGATATTCAGGGTATTTTACGTAATGCCTGTTAAATTTTTCCATCAGCGGTTGAAAGCAGTCCATATCGGAAGCGTACTGCTTGACATCAAAAACTGCAATGTATTCATCGCAAATGCCAATGCCACGGATTACTGTTTTGAGGTCAATTTCGGTAAAAGAAACATATTGATTCAACATTTGCTCTGAATATTCAACACCATATTCTTCCCTTATGCCGAATTTTATGCCTTTTGCGAGAATTGTCTTATTCATTTCCTCTATCAAAGCTGTAATATTTTCAATGGTGTATAATTGTTTTGTGATTGATTTTTCATTTCAACTAAATTATATCACAAAAAAGACTGCATTCCAGCCCTTTTGGTTGGATTGCAGTCTTTTTTTCAGGGGTGTTTTTTTACAACCCCATTTTTCCTTAAAATAGTCACGCGTTTAGTAAAATTGCACTATATGACTTTGTTTTCACACCAATCCCACAGTTTAAAAAGGGATTAGTACCAGATACGCCCTAACAACCATTAAAAAATAGATAAAATGTTTTTATCGCCTAATTACTTCTTATTGCGTAAACATAGCAAGCTGCATCACAAACCTTATAGGCAATGCAGGATATTTCATTTGATTAAAATCTCCGACAAAGAATAACTCTTTGTTTGGATAGTAAAATGCAAATGAACCTGTTGAGCCGCTATGACCTATCAAATCACCTTGTCCCAAAAACGAAGTGGAAAATCCGCCCATTTTTACTCTCATATAGCCGCTTCCATAATAAATAGGAAACATAGATAGCTGTAATTTTCTATACAGTTCTAAATCAAGCATTTTCTTGTCAAAAAGTTCACCGCTGAAAAAAGCCTGTATAAATATCATTAAGTCTTTTGCGGTCGTAATACATCCGCCGCTTGCTTTACTGCACATTATGAATTGCGGTCTATATAGCTGCTTATCTCCGTAGTAAACCATAGGTATGTATTCTTTTTCCGAAACAGGCAAATAAGTTTTAGTCATATTTATTTTTGAAAATATATATTTTTCAAACACGCTCTCTAATGAGCATTTTGTAATTTTCTCAATAATGTCACCCAGTATATTATAGTTAATATCCGCATAGTGTGCGTTAGTTTTGTAATTAGGCGGGAAATGAGCTTCTTTTTCTTTTGTTAAAGCAATATTTTTTTCAAAGGTAATAAATGTGTCGGATATTATAGCTTGCTTTTTTATATTATTTTTTCCCTCCTCATATATATCTGCCAATCCGCTTGTCTGATAAAGTAAATCCGATATTTTCAATTCACAAGAATAATCTTTACCTTTATAAACGTGCAAGCCCTTTAGAAAAGCAGGTTCGTAAAAATCCAACAGACTATCATTAAGTGTCATATAACCTTGTTGAATGAGCGTAAAAATACATGCGGCAGTAAACATTTTTGTTATGCTTGCAGCTGCTATTGGACTATCTGTAGTTTTCCCCCCGTAAGTCTTTGAAAATACAGTTTCTCCTGCTCCGTTCTTAATTAACGCAACGCTTTCATAAATATTTTTTGTCCGAATATATTTATCGAATAAATTGTCATAACCTTTGAATTTCATAATATCTGTTTTTCTTTGCCTTTCTGTAATATTTTCGGTTTTATCCAACTTATAATTACTAATAACCACCGCCTGCGGCGGTACTTCAGCTTCGCCGGGGTATTTAAATTGTGGATTTTATCCGCAATTCAAATGGTTATCAGTATAAAAAACAATAGTATTACTTATAAATTTCCCGTTATATTAAAAACCCCGATTAGCAAAAAGCAAATCGGGGAAATTATTTTAAAGGTTCTCTTTATATTATTAAAGCTCTATTTTTCCATAAAGACTAACGCTCTTCTCAAGTTCCACCGTTTCCTCGGAATACTCGGAAGGCTCAACGGCAGGAGCGTCTTTTCTCTTGTATTCTCGTTCAAAAGAAGTGGAAAAGCCAGAACTGCGCTTATATGAATCCGTAGAATAATTTCCGTTTCTGTTTCCGTTTGTTCTTCTGGGTGCTCTATGGGGCTCGTTGGCGCTGATCACAACCTTTCTGAAAGGTTCCTCACCCATAGAACGGCTGCTTACTCCGGATATCTCAGCCACCTTGCTGTGAATAATCCTGCGTTCATAGGGGTTCATAGGCTCCAATGTAATGCGTCTTCCCGCCTTGAGCACCTTTTTTGCCGTTTTTACCGCCAATGTTTCCAAAGCTTCTCTGCGCTTCTCCCGATAACCGCAGCAGTCTATGCTTAAACGGCAGTAATTTTCTTCCCCCCTGTTTCCCGCCAATATAGTCAGATACTGAAGCGCGTCCAGCGTTTCACCTCTTCTTCCGATAACAACGCCCAGCTCGCTTCCTTCTATATCCAATACCACCGTTTCACCACGCTTTACAGGCGTAATAGTAAACTCCTTAATCCCCAATTTATCAAGCACATCGGTCAGATATGCGGTAGCTCTTTGTATCTTAGCGCAGGTAAGGGCGGGATCGTCCGACGCTTCTGCGGCTTCCGACTTATCGGTTTGCTCTGCGTCGGCTGCATAATCAGGCTCCGAAACCATTTTTTCCGCGTTCTCTTCGCTCTTTACAGCTTCAACAGAGGATGCGAAGACGCTTTTTACATCCACTTCCACGGGATTCCACTCCGCCTTTATCTTGAATTCGCCCTTTGTGGAGAAAAGCTTCTTAACCGGCTGCTCCAATATGGTGAACTCTATTTCGTCGCGCTCTGCTCCCTCGGACTCAAAATCCTTGTACGCCTGTTCCTTGGCGTCTTCAAGCAGTTTCGCGGAATATATTTTTTCCATTTTAATATTTCCTTTCATAAACATTCTAAAATAAGATCAGGATAATTATCGGATATTCCCAAAGCTTCGTCAGTCTTCCTCTTCATTCGGACCGTTGTTCTGATCGTCGCTGTCACTTTCAAGGGGCGGCAGATCGGGAATGTTTTCATCTCCGTACTTCTCGGCGTCAGCCTTTCTCGCTTCCTCCAGCTTTTTCCTCTGATATTCCTTTATCTCCTTGGAGGACATATCGGTCATTTTTCTTGACACCTTTATCTCGTTGCCCTCTTCGTCAATATCCACCACGGTCGCGGTAGCTGTAAGGTTAATGTTCTTCTTTTCAAGCTCAAGCCGCGCCTGTTCCTTAAGCTTTTCGGCGGGCCAGAATTTATAAACCACAAGCGACTGCAATATTCCGAACAGATAGCTCATTGCCCAGTAAAAACCAACTCCCGCCGGTACCTGGAAGGCAATGTACAGCGAAAAAAGCGGCATGATGTACAGCGTAAATTTGGCGCAGCCAGGCTGTTCGGGCATATCCGGATTGGTTTTTTTCTGAATGATCTGTGAGATTATCATCTGAGCCAAAGACATAATGAGCGATAATATCGGGATAAGAATAAGGGGAAGCTCAAAACCGGGAGTAGCGCCTAAATCAAGTCCCGCAAACTGCATATTATTGCTGAGATTTTCTAATTTGTCCATTGCTTCCTGTGTTATCGCAATGTCTGAGAAAGCTTCTTTATGGTCGGTGTATACCCTGAGCGCCGCCAACTCCTGCCTTAAGGAAACAAAGCTTCCGTTTTTAGCCATATTAAGGGCATTTTTGACCTGAGAGGAAAGCCTTGATTTGCCGTCGGCAAGAGTAGCGACGGTTTCATCGGTAAGAGAGGACAGTCTGTTCCACTGCTCTTCGGTAATGCTGTATTTTGTCATTACATCGTCTTTGGTGTAAACAATTTCAGCTTTTGCCTTATTTATATCAAATTCACGTTCTTCGGGGATAACCACCTGTTCCTGAATGACGGCGGTGGACTTCGCTTCGTCGGTCAGCGAGTCAATATCCCGCTGAGTACGTATGGTAAGGGTATTTGGATCGCTGAGGTAGTCAAGGTATATTTTCAAGTCATCTTCGTTCGCTAAAAGCGTAAGCGCGTAATCCGTCTGTTTGGCTCTTGCCACAATTGTGGAAACCGCCGTGCTGTCGCCCCAGTTCAAGTGCTCCATGTGAGTCATGGGCTTGTACACAACGTCGATAACTCCGAACAGGATAAGGAAGGTTACGAGCATTGTTCCGCAGCCGCCCATTGGGTTATAGCCCTCCTTCTGGAGCTTTCCCATTTCCTCCTGCATTTTTTCCTGATTATTGCGGTATTTTTGCTGTATCTCCTTCACTTTTGGAGTAAAAAGCTGAGACTTGGCCATATTCTTTTGCTGCTTTAAGGTCAGAGGGAACATTGCCGCCTTTATAAGTACAGTAAAGATTATTATTGCCCAGCCGAAATTATTAACCAGAAGATAGCACACCCACATAATATATCCGAGGGGCATACCTATAATTGAATATAAAAATTCTATTTAAATCACAACCTTTTTTTGTTCGTAAATAATCGAGCCGCCTAAATCTCGCCTTATTTGTGTATTTTTACTATTTAAAAGTGCTCTGCCAAGGCGCAGCGTAAGGGAGCGTGGTTTTTGGAGAACTGATCTCTTTACTTATTTTTTGGGAGCATTGTCTTTGTTTTTTTCCGGCGCGGAATTTCTTTTAAAAATATTTCTGATTCTTTTTTTAAACGAGCGAAAAAAATAATATTCTTCGGGAACGGGATCCCACCCGCCCGCGGAAAAAGGGTTGCATCTGCAAATCCTGCAAAATGCCAAAAAGCCGCCCTTAACCGCTCCGAAGCGGCTGACAGCAGTAAGCGCATACTGTGAGCAGCTTGGCGTAAAGCGGCATAAACGCGGCAATCTTTCCGACAAAGTCAATCTATACAATTTTATCAGCCCGATCAATATATATTTCATTTTTCGTATAATGCCGAAACGCATACTATGGCTTCGGGTCTATTCAAAAATACGGTATAGAAAAGGAAAAACTGTTTTTCCAAGGCCGAAGGGCATATCAGCCGCTTGAAAAGAGACAGCCGAAAACAGTAACCGATCATAATGCCAATGCGGCATAAAGAAAAACAGTACATCAAACAAAGACGGTCATAACCGTCTTACCTTTTATCCTTTTTCTTTGTCATTTTCTCTGCCGATTTGCTCCGTTATAAGCTTTTTCATAATTCCGTAAAGCTTGTTTGATTTCATAAAAGGAGTGCGGCCTCTTGCTACGAAAATAAAGTCATAGCGCTTGTCCCATTTTTGCCTGAGCTCAGGCTCCAAAAGCCGGAAAGCCTCCTTCAAAACTCTTCTCGCACGGGTTCTTTTCACGGCGCCGCCTATTTTTTTCGAGGTTACCAACCCCAAACGGTTTACCCGCCTTTTATTGGGGCGCATATAACACACGAAAGCGCTGTTGACTATGCTTTTTCCTTTTTTAAAAAGAAATCGGAACTCACGGTCATTTTTAACGCTTACATATTTTCTGGAGTAATCCACAGCTTAGTGAGAAAGTCTTTTTCTGCCCTTGGCACGTCTTCTGGCAAGCACTTTTCTGCCGTTGCTTGTGGACATTCTTTTTCTGAAGCCGTGTTCCATCTTTCTCTGGCGCTTCTTTGGCTGGTATGTTCTTTTCATATTCGTCCTTCCTTTCCGATTATCGTTCTGGTGTTATTATGCCGTTTCGCCCGATTTTTTATTTTCAGCATATCCGCATTTGCCGCTTCAAGTCAAGCGGCATGGGAAACGGCGTTTTATACTGCCGTCACGGTGTAAAAGACTTCTGTCCATGATAGCCTTATTATTATATCGCATTTGACTCCGTATGTCAAGTAGTATTATTGAAATTTTTGGCGCTTTTTTGCCACTATTCATTGGGTATTATACAATATGGTGCAAAAGCTATTTTTCCGGCAATATTTTATTTCACAAAACTACAAAGTTGATTTTTTCGATTTACTGTGATATAATACTATGCGGAATTCATTTTGCAAACAAAAATCGACATCTTGGGACATAAGGACTGACATAATGACAAAAAAATACCTTGACATCAACGTACACGAAGCGTTTCAAAGGCGGATGGACTATATATTCGAGGAATTCGACAACATTTACGTTTCCTTCAGCGGAGGCAAGGACAGCGGACTTCTGATAAACCTGCTGCTTGATTACGTGAAGGAAAACAATATAACCAGAAAAATAGGCGTATTTCATCTTGATTTTGAAGCGCAGTACGAGGTTACCACCAGATATGTGGAATCCGTTTTTGAGAAAAACTGCGGAAGGATCGAACCCTACTGGGTTTGTCTTCCTATGGCAACAAGGACTTCCCTCAGCAGCTATCAGACATACTGGTACCCTTGGGACGATACAAAGGAAGAGCTTTGGGTAAGACCAATGCCGCGAAAACCTTATGTAATCAACCTTAATAACAACCCCTTTTATTATTACAGCTATAAAATGCACCAGGAAACCCTTTCAAGGCAATTCGGACGCTGGTATAAAGAAATTCACGGCGGTGGCAATACAATATGTCTTCTTGGGGTAAGAGCCGCTGAATCATTGCAGCGCTACAATTCCTTTATAAATAAAAAGTACGGATATAAAGGCAGATGCTGGATATCAAAAATGTTCAAGGACGTATGGTGCGGTTCTCCGCTTTACGACTGGACAGTTGACGACGTATGGGCGGCGAATTATAAGTTCGGCTACACATACAACGCACTTTACGATATGTATTTCCGGGCGGGTCTTAAACCAAATCAGATGAGAGTCGCTTCCCCGTTTAACGATTACGCCAGAGACTGTCTCCATCTTTACCGTGTTCTTGAACCCGAAACCTGGGTAAGGCTTCTGGGAAGGGTACAGGGCGCCAATTTCACTTCAATCTACGGCCGCACCACCGCTATGGCTTACCGCGGCATAAAATGTCCCGAAGGTCATACTTGGAAAAGCTATACGGAATTTCTTTTAGGTACGCTTCCCGCCCGTATGAGAAAAAAATATATCGACAAATTCAGAACTTCAATCAACTTCTGGCACGAAACAGGCGGCGGCTTATCGGAGGAAACCATAAATGAGCTTATAGAAAAAGGCTATCAGATAAAAACCAACGGAGTGTCCAATTATACCGTAGACAAAAAAACCAGAATAATTTTTGTGGGGAAAATACCCGACGATACCGACGATATTTTAAGTACAAAGGAGCTGCCCAGCTGGAAGCGCATGTGCGTATGTATATTAAAAAACGATCACAACTGTAAATCTATGGGTTTTGCCGAATCGAAAAAGCAAAAAGACAGAATTGAAAGAATCAAAAAGAAATATAAAAGTCTGGAGGCGCTGTAAATGAAATTTTTAAGTCCTGTTTACAATATAACACCCGTTCCGATAGAAAAGATAATACCCAACAGCTACAACCCCAACGCGGTGGCGCCTCCCGAACTGGATCTTCTGTATGACAGCATTAAGGAGGACGGCTACACAATGCCGATAGTATGTTATTACTCCCGCAAAGACGATCTGTACATAATAGTAGACGGATTTCACAGATACCGTGTCATGCTTGAGCATCGGGATATATATGAAAGAGAGGACGGAACCCTTCCCGTATCGGTAATAAACAAGCCCTTGGCTCAGAGAATGGCCAGTACCGTAAGGCACAACCGCGCACGGGGAAGTCATAATGTCGATTTGATGGGAAATATAGTGAGGGAGCTTCACGAGCTTGGCCGATCCGACGATTGGATAGCAAGGCACTTGGGAATGGATAAGGATGAAATACTTCGTTTAAAGCAAATAACCGGACTTGCCTCGCTTTTTAAAGATGTGGACTTCGGTAAGGCGTGGATACCCGAAGGAGAAGAAGAGGCGGTTATACAATCGAATACGGCTTCCGAACACGATCCGGTCAAAAAGGAATCCGATGATGCGGAAGATGCGGAAAAAAGCGGGATTTATAAAAAAAACAAGGAAGAAAACACTTGCACCTGTAAATAAATCAGCCAATAGCTGAACGCCGTTCAATAAATGTGAGCTGCTGTGAACGGCGTTTGTTTTTTATACTGTTTCCGCTGTAACTGTATGTGAAGTCTATATTATTTTATAGCAGAATTAGTATTATAGCGTATTATATATTATGATTTGATTTTTTCATCATCTTCGGCAGCGCTTTCCTCTTTTTCTTCTTCCTCATTCGATTGATCGGATTTCAGCGCCGTCTCCGTTTCCGATGGAATATGAGCATATTTAAAGTTAGTTTTCGGAGCAGAGTCAAACGCGCTCTCCTCGTTGATCCTCCTTTTATATCTTTTATACACAGCATAGCCGGAACCCAAAACGATCAGGATAATCAAAATTTCAACAGCAGCGATTATGCCGCTGTATTTTCCGATCTCCTGTGGGTTGACGGTAAGGGTAAAGGCAGTCTGCGCCTGTCCGTTGTTAAGTATAAGCGTTATCACCGTTTCCCCTGCCGCCTTGGCGGTAATTACCCCGTTTTGGTCTACTGCCGCCACATTTTCGTCGGAGCTTACATACTTAGTATCGGTAAGAGCGGCGTCTCTCGGCTCATACTGAAAATAGGGTATCAGTACGTCTCCGATGTATATGCGTTTGCTTGGCTTTTCAAGGCTGATCTCTGTTATAACGAAACGCGCCGCCATTTCTTCATAAGAAGTGAAGCATTCTAACGCCTCCCCGCTGTACAGCAGGAAAACCGTTGCGTTATCGGAAAGATTCATCGTACAGCTCAATTGTTCGTTAAGGGCGGCAAAAATCTTAATCTCTCCGATATCCGACCTGGGAAAGGAGAAATAACCGTTAAGATCGGTGACAGCCGTCATCTCCCCGATACTTAACATCACGTCTCCAACGGCGTTTCCCGATGTGTTGTAAAGACAGCCGTCAAGCTTTACCTTGGGCACAGGCGCGGGTTCCGACTGGGAAGGAGAAGTGTCCTGTTCTTTGTCAGAGGTGTTTTCCGTAACCGGATCCACAGCAGTGCTTGTGCCGGGTCGGGTATCCGGCGGGCGCGTGGCGGTTTGCGCTTCGGATACGGTTACCGTCGCCGTGGCGGTAAGGTCGCCCCATTTAACGGTGATATTTGCCGTACCTGCCGCTTTGGCTTTAATTACGCCCGATTCGCTCACCTCAGCTACCGCGGAGTCGTCTATGGAAAAATATTCGTGGTATCCGCCGAAAATACTGTTTTCTACGTACCAATATATCTGTGCCTCTTGACCTACCGTTAAATTAAAGGTATAATATGTAAGGTAAAGCGTCGGAGGAGGAACAGCCGTATCATCGGTATCAGCGGGAGCTGTTGTTATATCGGCCGGATCCGTTTCCACATCAAAGGTAAATATCCCTTCGGGAAGAGTGGTTTCCTCCGCAGCAGATTCGTCATTATCAGGGTTAAAGGGGTCGTCAACCTCCTCCTCAGTGGTTTCCTCGGGAATATATTCTCCCGGAAGCGTTTCAATAGAAGGCAAAAGGCCGTCCTCGTCCGTTTCTTCGGCGCCTATGACTAATATCCCGTCCAGATCGGCGGAAAAATCAGAGTCTGAGAAAGCCTTAGTCTTATTGGCGGCGTTAAACGCACCGAATACCGCAGCCGCAGTCACTGCCGAAACAGCGATAACGGCAAGTCTGTTTAGTTTATCGGAGCTTTTTTTAAAAATACGCATAATTGTTTCCTTGTCGAATTTTTATTTTTGGTGGTGTTTAATGAAAAAAATTTTAATTACGGCTTCCAAAGCCTCTCACTTTAAGAATTTCCATATACCTTACATTAAATATCTTGCAGACGGCGGGAACGCTGTCTTTACCGCATCCGATGACGATTTTGAATATGAGGGAGCGGTTCATATAAAAATGCCCTTTAAAAAGAAAATTTTTTCTTTTGGCAATATCGGTGTTGTATTGCGTCTTGCAAGGCTTATGCGAAAGGAACGGTTTGACGTTCTATATACAAATTCCGCTTTAGCGGGAGCAATAGGCCGCTGTGCAGCCGTATTGTCGGGCTGTAAAAAAACAAAGACGGTGCACATATGCCACGGATACCTCTTCAGCGATGACGGAAGTAAAAGGTCAAAGCTGTACCTTACCGCGGAAAAGCTTCTGAGAAATCGCACCGACCTATTGGCGGTAATGAACAAAGAGGATCTTCTCATAGCGGAAAAATATTCCTTGGGAAAAGAAATTGCTTTTATAAACGGAATGGGACTTGATACAGATAAGTTCCCCCCGATAAACTCCGCCGGAGAAACCGATATAAGGAAAAAAACAAGAGAATACCTCGGCGCCGGCGAAAACACCTTCCTTTTTCTTTGCGCGGCGGAATTCTCCGAAAGAAAAAGCCAAAAGACCATTATAAAGGCTCTTCCGCTGCTTAAAAGATCTGATTGTAAAGTGGTGTTCGCAGGAGACGGGACGCTCGCGGAGGAGTGCAAAAGCCTCGCCAAAAACCTCGGCATTGCGGAAAAAACAGTTTTTATAGGGCACTGCGGCAAAATGAACGCTTTGTACCGAAGCTGTGACTGTCTTATTTCGGCGGGAAGGTTCGAGGGACTTCCCTTTAATGTAATGGAGGCTTTATACTGCGGCGAAAATATAATAGTCAGCGATGTGAAAGGAAATTCCGACCTTGCAGCTTCAGCTCCCGAAAATTCGGAGCTGTTCCCCTTTGAAGACTTTTCCCGGCTGGCGGAGCTTATGGATAAGGCGGAGCGGCCGAACTCACGCAGCTGTAAACTGCCTGAAAAATATTTTCTTAAAAATGTTTTTGAGGAAAATATCCGCAAGCTTGACATATTTTAAAAATATTATACACCAAAAAGTGAAATTTGTCCAGTAATTTGATTTTTTTCGTTTATCTGTTTTTCTGATTTCGGAGAACGTTGAGATTTTTTTCGGCTGAAATTGCCTTGATATCGCAAAGTCGCTTTTTAAAAGCATTGAAGATTGATAAAGTTAAAAAAGTTTCAGGTTATAATCACCAAAATATACTGATACAGTATGTACAAAAGTAATATATTTTTACAAAATTTTTAGCGTTTTATAGGTTTGGTATTGACTGTTTTTTATGCTTGTGATATAATTACGTTAATCGAAAATGTAGAAATATTTCTTCCGCTGACCTGCGGTAAAAAATGTTTTGACTCTTCGGTTAAATAAAAAAGAACGGTAAGTGCAGACCCAAGGAAAGATAAAAAAGAAAGCTGTGTCGGGTGAGAATTGAATGCTTGTATATCTGCTTAATATTTTTTTAATCATTGTATGGGCATTGATTTTCCGTATCGGGAAAAAAACGAAGCTGAAACAGATACTTTTTGTGTCGATATGTTTTTTTCAGTGTTTTTTAATAGCCGGCTTCAGATATAAGATAGGTTATGACTATGCTACTTACGCCATAGAATTCTTTAAAATGGTGGTACACGGGTTTGACAACATGACCTATTTTGATTGGGAAATAGGCTACGTCCTTCTTAATAAAATAGTGGGGCTGTTTACCGCGAAACCCGGCGCTATAATGCTGGTTACTTCGGCGCTTAGCCTTATCGGTCCCGCTTATGTTATAGCAAGGTATTCAAAAAACGCGTTTATATCGGTTTTTTTGTACGTTAATTTTTTCCTTTTTTATCTTGACATGAATTTTATAAGACAGGCTATTGCTATGTCGATAATGTGTTTCGCTTACGGGTTCTTAAAGGGAAAAAAATTCTGGCGCTTCCTGCTGTTGGTTCTTTTTGCGGCTTTATTCCATTTTACGGTTTTATATATGATACCCGTATATTTTGTATGTCTCCTTAAAGTCAATTCAAGAACTATTCTGCTTTACTTATTCGGTTTGTTTTATTACTTTATGCTTTCGGACGGTTTTCTGAATTTTATGCTGTCAAGATTTCATGGCGAATATTTTGACTCAGTCTTTATACAACAGGGTCTTCACCCCGCGTTTGCGGTTTTTCCCGTGATTCTCACCGTAGGGGCAGTTATTGTATCTTATTTTGTAAAAGAAAAGACAAGAAATCTTGAGGTTCAGATACATCTTACACTAATGATGTGTTTCTGGCAGATAGTAATGACAAAGCATATGCTTTTTGAACGTTTCTCTTATTATACAATGATCTTTGTGGTCATAGCGGTTCCTGATCTTATTTTGGCCTTTAAGGGACAGCTTAAGGCAAACTTGAAGGAAAAGTATTTGTCGGATGTTGAGGAAAACGAAAGAAAGATTCGCACCGTTTCAAGGACTGTTAAACTAAAGGCCGACGCAGCAGCGATTTGTATAACGGCGGCAATTGCAATATCTGCTTTCGTTTATAATATGTACGGCGGTCTTATTGTTCCTCCGGAAGGAGCGCACGGCGTTTTGCCGTACCAGACAAGACTTCGTATTGATGTACCCAATATAGACGGTTTCTTTAAAGATAACAGCGTCGGCACATAAATATCGGATTAACTGTTCTTGGTTTAATGCCAAGACGTTATCAATAAAAAAAATTTATTTTTCATTTGGAGGATTAATTATGAAAAAGCGTTTTTTCAATGCGGTTGTTGCAACTGTAGCAGCTATGTCGCTTTCTGTCAGCGCTTTTGCTGAAGCAGCAACACCCGGCTTATCCGACCTTCCCGGCTGGTCCGAAGTTCCCGGAGCAAGCGAATCCGCAGTTACCGTTACAATCGGTGACAAGAGCATTGTTGAGGTTGGTTCTGTAGACGGTATACTCGTAAAAGGCTCTAAGGCTGCATTTGCCGGCGCTGCATCCGTTACATTGGCAGCTTCCATCGTTTCCGGTGAAGACATTCCCGCAGATATGGTTGAAACAGTTGAAGATGCGGTATACAATGTTCTCAACAACTGGAAGCCCCGTCTTGTAACAAAGAAGTTTGATGTAAACACTGTTGTTCGCGTAAGCCTTTACGACGAGAATCAGGAAGAGTTCGAGCCCACAGCTGCTCTTGATCTTACTATAGCAAGCGACAAAAATTCTAATGTTGTCGCTTACGTAGATGATGAAGACAAGGTTGAGTGGTATGAGATTGACCGCGAGAGCAACAACAAGCTCATGACCATCACCACCAAGCATTTCTCCGATTATTACTTCCTTACATTGGATGATACTGTTGTTGACACTCTTCTTGGCGTTGTAGGTCCCGAAGATCCCGATGACGATGACAACAACGGCGGTAATAACGGCGGCGGCACCGGCGGTGATACCGGCAATACCGAAAGCACCAGCGAGACTGCTGCTCCCGAAGCAACCACCACTACCGAGCCCTCTAATACTACCGACAATAATACCAACAACGGTTCCAACGGCGGCGACAACACCACTGCTCCCGTTGACGATACAACCGATGCTCCTTCCGAAACCGATTCCAACGGTTCCGGCAACACCGGTTCTACCGATGGTACAGGCTCCGATAAGAACCAGGCTACCGGCGTAGTTCTCGCCGTAATTCCTGCTGCTATCGCTGCTGCTGCGGTTGTAATCTCTAAGAAGAGAAAGTAATTTCATATCATTGAAATAACTTGAATCACAATCCACTGCCCACGCAGTGGATTGTTTTTTAAGGGAGCGGCGAATGCTATAATGCGAAAACGCCTCGCCGCTGCCTTAAGAAACAGCTGCTTGATATATACGTTTAAGGGGAATATAAAATGTTTATTATAGAAAAAATAGAAAATGAAATAAAATATTTTGATTTTTTTAAGCGTATATTAAAGCGCGGCTTTAAAAGAAAGTATATTAAAGCTCCGCTTAAAACCGCGCTTATCATTTTATGTCCTCTTTTATTGATGGCGTTATCGGCGCTTCTCTTTTCAAAACTGTTTGAGGAGAAAGCGGAAAACTATCCTTTGTTTTTCTTCTGTGGAGAGATAATTTTTCTGTTTCTTTTCGGCTCCGCCTATTCGGCTATGGACGCGGTAAAAGAAAATGCGGTATACATTAAATCGGTATATTTGCCAAAGCACCTTTTCGTGCTGTCTTCTGTTATTCAAAGCGCTGCTTTGATGATTTTATTTACGGCGCTTGCGCTGCCGATAATGCTGTTCACCTCTGCGCCGTTTTCCCCGGCTGTACTTTTGCTCCCGCTTCTGATCGTGCTGATATTTATGTTTGCTTTTGGCTTTTCCTTGATTTTGGCAGCCTATAAGCCTATTATTAAAAAACTGCGTTTGATTTATCTGATTTTTTCGTTTATATGGCTTATCGCTTCCCCCGTATTTTATCCAATGGAAATTATACCCGAAAAGATTCGATTTATTTTTTATGTTAATCCTGCTGTTCACTATATGGAAATAATGAGGGCGATATGCTGTTCGGGAAGTATGCCGTCGGAAACAACTCTTATAAGAGCTTCCGTTTATTCACTTCTGGTTATGCTGCTGGGAATATCCGTATTTAAAGCGAGGGAAAATAAATTTTTGCTTACAATCCAATAAAAATTTTAATAAATTGGAAAGGAAAATCAATGATCACCGCCGTAAAAGCCAAAAATGTTTCATTAGCGTACAAAGCGCCCCCAAAAAACGGGATAAAGGACTATGCGATAAGGCTGATTAAAAAAGAACCGCTTTTTGACGAGCTTAATATACTGAAAAAAATTTCTTTCACTCTTGAAAAAGGATCTGCTTTAGCGTTGATAGGAGCCAACGGAGCGGGAAAAACCACCTTGCTTAAGCTTATTTCGGGGATAATGACGCCTACGTCGGGAAGAATTGTAACAAAAGGCTGTATCTCCCCGATATTTGCGGAAAATAAGGGCTTTAACCCTTCAATGTCGGTAAAGAACAATATCTATTTAGCCGGATCCATGCGCGGTTTTTCAAGAGAATATATGAAAAAGCGCATTAAAAGTATTATAAAATTCGCGGAATTGGAGGAGCAGCTTAATACCTCCGTTAAAAAATGCACTCCCGATATGACTTCTCGGCTTGCGTTTGCTATTGCCGCTTTTGTGAAAACGGACATACTTATTGTAGACGAGGCGCTTTCGGTTTGCGACGAAAAGTTTTGCGGTAAATGTATAGAAAAAATGTCGGAGATGAAAACGAAAGGCACTTCCATTCTCTTTGTCTCTTATTCCGGAGAGCAAATAATACAGTTGTGTGAGAAGGCGCTGTGGCTTGACAGCGGCGAAGTTTGGCAAATGCCGCGCTCGGATAAGAATTTCG
>CANDLP010000014.1 GCA_947385505.1 uncultured Clostridia bacterium | reverse complement strand
TCTACACGTCCGTGCACACTCTTTCCCTACACGACGCTCTTCCGATCTGGCACCGAGCCTATAACCGCCTCAAATATCAGAATATCCGACGAGTGGATGGAAGAAGCCACAATGATAGGAAAAACTCCCGTATACGACGAAGAGAAAGATACTTTCAATTGGGAGCTTTCGTTGGACGGCAATAAGGTTAACACGATTTATCTCGGTTTGGATAATGAGATCACCGTGGGCAGAGCGGGCGAATTTAAAGGCTCTATTTACGATTACTGCCTGTTCGTTGACGACCGCGTTGCGGAAAGCATAAGCTATTATCAGGAGCAGTATGAGCTTCATGCCGACAATGCCAACTCATTGCTTGATACAAGACAGAGTATTTCCGGCGTATCGGAAACCGAAGAAGGCATAAATATGATGAATTACCAGAAATGGTTTAACGCCAATTCCCGTATGCTGACCACAATGGACGAATGCGTTGACAGACTTATCAACAATACCGGCTTGGCGGGAAGATAATCGGCAGAAAAAGATATAAATAAGAACCTGTTTCTAAGAAATGTTTATAAACGCTTAAACTTATACCGATACCACAGTTCAAAAAGGAATTGGTATTGAACACTGAAAGGAAAAACAAATTATGAGAATAGCCAACGCAACCATTACCCGCAACTACGTAAAAAATCTTGAAAACAGTTATTCCCTTAAATATAAGTCCGAACAGAAGATTTCCTCTTACCGTCAGTTTATGCAGGCCAGCGAATGCCCCGCACAGGCGGCTTCCGCTATGAGAGTAAGGAAAGCGATAGCCAACCTTAACAATTATCAGGAAAATCTTAAGACCGCCGATACCATTTACGCGTCAGCCGAATCTTCCATAATGGCCATATCCGAGATTATCCAGACCACATATGAAAAATGTATTGAGGCGGCTAACGGCACCAACAACGATGCTCATACTCATGCTCCCGACCAGTTGGAGATGATAGCTACCGGCGTTGAGGAATACGCTGATGAGATTAACCGTCTGATGAACCTTGTTGTTGCCGACAGAAGGATATTCGGCGGAGTAAACAATGACTATAAGGCGTTTGCCATAGAAAAGAACGCCACGGGGGCTGTCGTAACTTACAACGGAGTGCCTGTGGATAATTACAGCGATCCCGAAATGTTCCCTCAGGCTTTTTCTTCCTACTGCGACATAGGTCTGGGAATGACTATAGGAGCCGACGGAAGAATAGACGAACAGTCTGCGCTTGAAATTACCTTTAACGGCGTTAAGGCAACAGGCTGCGGCAAACAGCCCACCACCTCCTTTATCGACCTTGAAGAGATCGAGGACGGAGTTGATTATTCTTTTGAAATGGCAGTAGGCAACGACGGCGACAAGATTCAGAAATACACTATTTCGTTTAAAGGCGGCGCAGACGCGGAGACGACCAGAAAGAACATAAATGATGCGCTTAACGCCGTAGACGACTTCAAAGGCAAAATCTCTCTTTACGAACACGGAACAATTGTAAACGAACTTAACGGCAAGCAGATAAAGATTACCGATAAAAGCGACCTTGCCGCAAACGGCGGACACGCGCTTTCCGTTGAGAATCAGGGTAAGGCTTATTCCAACAATATTATCCAGAGCATAATGGACGCCGCTCAGATAATAAGAACCGGCGACGGCGCCGAAATAGCCCGCTACGCCGACCACATTTATTCTCTGCAAACCAAAGTTTCTCTCACTCTCGCGGATATAGGCAACAGCACAAAATTTATTGAGTTCAACCAGGAGCGTATTACCAATAACCTTGAAACTCTTACGGGACGTCAGAACGATTTGGAATCCACCGACCTTCCTTCCGAAACAACAACATGGAAAATGTTGGGAAGCATTTATTCGGCTACTCTTCAGATGAGCGGCTCGGTTATTCCTCAGTCAATATTCCAGTTTATAAGCTGATAATACGGAAAAGCAGCTATTCAGCTTTTAAGTAAAATTTAAAGCAAAAAAATTAAAAAGGGGGCGTAATATTATGGTAGGCTTTAACTTACTAAGCTACAATATACAAGACACCATAATGAATACCAACATAAAGCACCCCCGAATGGTAAATCCGGGAACGGAGCAGACTTTTATCCGTCAGGACACCGATTTGGGCGGGCTGGAGGTGCACACTACCAAAGGGATTATCGAGGTGGATACCACCGCATGCTGGGAAAGCATGGGACTTGGCAAGCTTCGGGACAAAACATTTATAAAAATGTTTGTCGACAAGGGTTATCAGGTGGCTGACGAAGCCACAAGACGGATAGTTCAGCAGGGGAACATGGTTGAAATGAACCGTACTCCCCCGTCTGAGATAAAAAAACAGGAGTTTTTGCAGAAAAACGAGCCGGTAGACGCCAATATTGCCTTTTATCCCGAGGTTGCTCCGGAAATGACGTTAAATAAGGGCGAGACTGATATAACTCAGCACCCCACGGAAGTCAACATAGATTGGGAGAATACCGAGATAGTGCCTTACCAGCTTGAAAGGGGCACGGTCACCTTTGATATTGTGCAGAAGGCTTATGTTGACATCACATATCTGGGAGATCCGATGTTCTTTCCGGATCCGGAATTTCAGGCTTGGGCGTAACTAATACTATTTGTAAATCATATTATAGACAAATTGAGCATATGGAATGATTTGCAAACAGTGTTTTGGGAGTAATTGTTTACCGATATATTGTCTATGGATTGGTAAACAATCAGTATAACGGCAAATATCTACAGGAAGGTGTATAGATGAAGATAGAAACAAGAGATTTCGGAACCATGGAGATAAGCGAGGAGCAGATCCTTGAATTCCCCAACGGAATATACGCCTTTGAGGAAGCTAAAAGATTTGCGCTGATAGAGCTTGAAAAGGGTCATTACCCCGCGTGGCTTCAGTGTATAGACGACATTCGTCCATGCTTTATTGTATTCGACCCGTGGCTTATCTGCAAGGATTACGAAATAACCTTGAACAGCGGCGAAAAAGCAATGCTTGAAGTCAATGAAAAAACAAACCTTCAGGTTTTGTGCATAGCCCGTGTTCCCGAAGATTATAAAGAGACCACCGTTAACTTAAAATCACCCATTGTAATAAATATGGACACAAAAAAGGCGGTTCAGGTGATTTTGCCGAAAAATTATCCCTACCGTCAGCCCATATTTAAAAATAATATAAACGAAACCGAAAAGGAGGGCTGATATGTTAGTTGTGACAAGAAAAACCGAAGAAAGCGTTATAATTGCCGACAACATAGAGGTCACAATTTTGGAGGTTTCAAAGGATCGGGTAAAGATCGGTATTTCCGCTCCGAAGGATGTAAAAATAATCCGAAACGAGCTTCTTGATACACAAAATATAAATGAGGACTCTTCAAGAGAAATTTCCAAGGAAACCTTAGAGAGCCTGTTCAAATTCAAAAAGGAGGACTAATCACCATGGCTAATGCAACAAGCGCTCTCAGACTGAGCGGTATGAATTCCGGTCTCGACACAGAGTCGATAGTTAACGCATTAACTGCTACCACCAAGAATAAGATTAACACAAATCAGAGAAAGGTTCTTAAGCTCCAGGCGCAGCAGGACGCATATCGTTCCCTTATCGCCAGCTTCAATAATCTTAAGGACAAATATTTCGATATTCTTAACGGAAATACCAGTCTTAAGTCCACAGGTTTGTTCAATTCTTTCAAAAGCACGCTTTCCAACGCTGCGGGAACCAATGTAAACGGCGTTAAGGTATCCAGCAACGTTAACGCAAACCCCGGCGTATATGATGTAAAGGTTCATAAGGTTGCCACTCAGGCTACCCTCAAATCCGCCGCCGCAAACGGCAAATCTATTGATCTTTCCAAGTGCACCGATTCAAGCGAGACTTACTCGATGACCGTATCCGTAGGCGGAAAGACTAAAAATATCACTTTCCAGGGCGGTACTGAGGACGAAGTAAGAGATCAGATAAACGATAAGCTTTCCGTTTTCGGAACGAGAAACGACGGAAGCAATATCGTTACCCTCGGTTCGGACAATAAGTTTTCCACCTCCGATAAGTCGGCTGTTATATCCGGCAGCGCGACAATTTACAAGGATAACCGCGACTTGGGAAATATCAGCAATATGCAGACGGGTAAAAACACCTTTACCGTTACCGTAGGCGATACAACCAAAACCGTTTCTTTTACCACAATTTCCTCGGATTATTTTGATGAAATATTTGACGAGAACGGAAAGATAAAGGAAGACGCGGATAAGGATAAGGTAGCTCTTTTTAAAGAGATAGCTTTGAATCAGCGCGACGGCGAGGTTTACGAGGAATTCAAGGAATGGGATAAAAATCTTTCCGACGCCGATAAAAAGAAATTTGCCGAGGATATGGCGGTTAAAATATACAACGATGCGTTGGATGAAGCCAAGGAAAAGTTAAACAACAACGCTAAAGGCTGTATGTCCGAGGATCTTTTAAAGGATATCAAGGAGCACATTACCTTTAAAGAGGACGGCACCTGGGAAGTTGACTCAGCCAATCTGTCCGCTGACGAGAAAGCGATTTTCGATCAGATCGAAGCGGATTACAACAGCAAGTTGGCAAGCGGCGAAATTTCAAGCGATCCTAAAGATGAAAAATACACTTCTTTTAAAGACTATTTCGAGGAAGAATACACCGATCTGGTTAAATCCGCAATCACACAGGATGACATCGATTCTTACATAGCCAATGAGGAAAGAGGTCAGAAGCTTAAGGAAAACTATGACAACCAGGTTAAAAAGATAGAGGAAAACGCTCAGGCGGAAACCGATAAGGTGATTAAGCGCGAGCAGAAGGCGGAATACGACAAGCAATTTGATATTGCCAAAAAGAACGCTTATGACGCCAAGGTTGCAAGCGGAGATATATCGGCTACTGAAGGTGAAGAAAATTACGTTTCTCTGGAAGACTTTAAGTATACCGAAGAAGAGTTTAAAGAAACCGCCGAGTACACCGCTTATGAAGCTAATGCTCAGGCAATTGAGGACAATTATAAAAACAGCGGAACTCTCTCCATTGATTACGATGGTTTAAGCGAAGCCGCTAAGATGGAGCTGTTTGAGGAAGCGGGTCTGTTCACAGGCAAAAACGAGGAAGATTATATTGCCGACTACACCAAGGAAGAGGCGGTATTTGATTTTAACAAGTCAAATATTGAAAATAACTTAGGCGCGCTGACCTTCAAAGGCGAGCTGGTTAATATAAAAGCAACCGTAGCCGACGACGGCACCATTACTCTTAAGGGTGAGGGCGCTTATACCGGAAATCCCATGGATTTCGCAATCACTCAGTCTGCGGGAAACGCCAGCGACTTCGGCCTTGATATAACCGATACAACCGGTACCACAAGCCAGGTTGACACCACTTCCAAGCTTAATCAGCTGGGTCTTGACGCCGACAGCAACGGAAACTATAACTTCACAATCAACGGTCATAAGTTCTCCTTCAGCGGGGATACAACCGTTTCCGATATGATGAAGCAGATAAACGCTTCCGAGGCAGGCGTTAAAATGACATACACAACGCTTACCAATCAGTTCACCATAACTGCCAACGAGTACGGCGTAGACGCGACGATTGATATCGAAGACGGCAGCGAAGGTCTGCTTACCGCTCTCGGATTCACTGCGGGTCAGAATTTCACTAAGGGTTCAAATACCGTGCTCACTATTAACGGAGAAACGGTTGAAACCACTTCAAATTCATACACCGTAGACGGTACTACATTTACTTTCAGCAAGGCGGCGGAGGGCACCGAATTCACCAACGAGGTAACCCGCGACTACTCTAAGCCTATAAACGCGATAAAGAGCTTTGTTGAAGATTACAACAAGCTGATTGAAGAAGTTTACGGCTATGTTGACGATGAACCCAACAAGGATTACTACTTCCTTACCGATGACGATAAGGAGGAGATGGATCTTTCCGAGAGTCAGGAGAAGAAGTGGGACGATCTTGCAAAGAAAGGTATTCTTTACAGGGATTCCACGCTGACGAGCATTATGACCAAGCTCAGAAGCGTAATTTACAACACGGTAGACGCGGCCGACGGCACAAAGGTAGGTCTGTATACACTGGGAATTACTACATCCAGCAACTGGAACGATCACGGCAAGCTGGTATTTGATTCAAAAATATCCGACGAGGAATTTGAGAGCAGATTTGCCAAGTATGCGGATGAAATCGGAAAGCTCTTTACCGATACCGAAAACGGTATTTCAAAGCAGTTTGTTGATATTATAGATTCTGCTACTAAGACAACAGGCAAGGCGGGAGAAAGAGGCGTATTGGTTGAAAAGGCGGGTGTATCGGGTACCGCTTCCGCTACCAACAACTCTATCTATAAGCAGATCGAAAGCCTTAAATCCACTATTACCAGACTTCAGGACCGCTACGATCAGCAGCAGGACCGCTACTGGAAGATATATTCCAACATGGAGACTTTGCTCGGCAGCATAAACAGCCAGTCTTCATATATTAACCAGCTTTTGGGAATGTAATAGAAATTGTGTGATAAGCAAAACAGGTTTTGACCGAAGGGCATGGGCTGATACATACAGTTTATGCGCATCGGATAGAAAGGAATATTGATCGTATGAATCCTTACGCAGCATACAAAAAACAGTCGGTTAGCACGATGACGCCTATCGAGATTGTTATAAAGCTTTACAGCGAAACCGAAAGAGAGCTTAACAGAGCGGTGATTTTCATTGAGGAAAAGAATTATGAAAGCGCAAATAATTCCCTCAACAAATCCGTTGATTTGATCGCGGCACTGCGTTCGGTGCTTGACGTGAGTCTTCCGATAGGAAAAAATCTCGATGCGATCTACGATTTTCTGGAAAAGCAGATAATTACGGCCAATATGAAAAAGGATACGGAAATGATAAAGTCGCTCCTTCCCATGGTAGCGGAGCTTAAGGACGCTTTCACCCAGATAGGCGCGATGTCTAAGGATGAGATTGCGGCGCAGAGTTTACATGCCTCAAAGTAGAGAAGGACAGTCATTGACCCGTATTAAACCGATCGAAGCAAAAATTTTAACAATAATTCAAAACACAGCCGAACCCTTTCGGCTGTTGTTTTGATTATGGAAAGGAAGAAAATTTATGGAGAATAATGTGGCTAAACTTGCGGAAGAGTTCGCAGAGCTTGAAAAATTGCTTTTAAAATATAATCAGATAGGCGTGGACGTAATGAAAATCGAAAGCGAGGACGTAGAGGCGCTGACTGATAAAATACAGGAGAGAAGCGGCCTCGTAGAAAAAATGGATAATGTAAGGAGCTGCTGCACCGAGCTTATCGACAGCTTCGAGGGAGAGGAATCCGATTTGATTCGCAGTATGCTTACCGGTACCAACACCAACCGCCGAATAGACGAAAAGTTTTTGCCGCTGCAAAATGCGATAGTGAGTCTTCGTTCGGCGCAGATGCAGGCTTCGGAAACCGACAAGGCTCTTCAGGCTCAGTTTACTTCGAGAACTAACGAAGCTAAAGAGCAGCTTATACAGCTTAAGGATGACAAGAAAAAGATCGATTATTATTCAAGCGTGAATCCCTCCGGAAACATAGGCGGATCGTTGGACAGCAGCTTCTGAGGCTGAAAACACGTTTAACGATATTAAAAAAAAGCGGCGGATTCCGCGCCGTATAGAATTCGCCGCTTAAACCTTAATAATGCTTATTTTCAATCGTTAATAGGAAGTGAATGGAAAAATGAAAATAGATTCCCATATTCACGCTTTTCCAGACGGAATAGCGGAAAGGGCAATGAAAAAACTGTCGGAAACAGCGGGCTTTCCTCACTATTCCTTGGGTACGGAGGAAGACACAAGACGGATACTTTACGACTGCCGCGTTGATATCGGCGTATTGCTGCCCATTGCCACAAAGCCGTCGCAGCAGACTTCCGTCAATAACTGGGCGGCTGAAGTAAACTGCGGAAATATTGTTTCTTTCGGTACGGTGCATCCGGATAACAATGACTATCTTGATGAGCTTGAACGTATAAAGTCGCTTGGACTTAAGGGCGTGAAAATTCATCCGGATTATCAGGACTTTTACCTTTTTGAGGAAAGGCTTCTGCCGTTCTGGAAAAAATGCGCCGAGCTTAAGCTGCCTGTTGCGATACACATGGGGTATGATCCCGTGTCTCCCGTTAACCGTCACGCGATGCCCCAAGACCTTCTTTTTATACACGAAAAGGTTCCGGATGTTGATATAATTGCCGCGCATATGGGAGGTATGTTTTGTTGGGATGCGGTTTGCCGCTATATTTGCGGAGACAGGCATATCTGGCTTGATACCGCCTTTACCGAAGGCTTTTTAGAGCCGGAGCTTATGAAAAAGATAATAGAAAAGCATGGCGCTGACAGGATCCTTTTTGCCAGCGATCTTCCTTGGCATTTACCGAGTATGGAAATGGAAATGATTGAAAAAGCGGATATCAGCGACAGCGATAAAGAAAAAATTTTTTGGAAAAACGCGGCTGAGCTTCTGAGTATCGGGGAAAAATAAAAAAATATAATAAGGCGGTGATCCAGTTGATAAATATTCTTGCGGTGGAAAACAATCAAAAAACTGCGGCGCTGTTATATTCCGTTCTATCCGACCGAAGCCGTTACCATCTTGCGGTGGTAGAGTCGGGCTATACCGCAATCGAAGCCATAGGGCTTAAAAAATTCGATTTGATCATTATTGACCGCGACCTGAGCTTTTTAAGCGGTATAAAAACCGCTTACAGTCTAAGAAAAAGGCTGTCCTTTAATGTTTCGCCTTTTGTTATTACCTGCGGCAGCGCCTTAACGGAGCCGGAGGCGGAGGAATTTATAAAAACGGGCGTTTTTGACTTCTGGGAACCTCCTCTGAACATTCAGCGGATACGGCTTACGGCTGACAGTGTGGCTGACGGTTGGCGTTCGCCGGATGAAAATTTAAAGAGCTACGCCGAATATCTGGAAAGGTTCGGTTAATATGTTACGGAGTAAATATGAAGCTTAACCGACTTATAGGCATAATTTCCATCCTTCTTCAAAAGGATAAAGCGACAATATCGGAGCTGGCGGAAAAATTCGAGGTATCCTACCGTACCGTTATAAGGGATATCGAAGCGATAAATATGGCGGGTATCCCAATAGCTTCTGAAAGAGGCAAGGGCGGCGGAGTGTATATAATGAGCGGCTATAAAATGGATCGCACTGTTTTGTCCTCCGAGGAAATGCAGTTTATTCTGACAGGACTTCAAAGCCTTGACAGCGTAAGCGGCACAAATCGTTACAAACAGCTTATGGATAAGCTTTCGGCCAATAGCGTGAGCATAAGTAAAAGCGACGATACCGTAATAATAGACCTTGCCGGCTGGGATAAAACGGGTCTTTCAAAAAAGATCGAAGCGATAAAAGCCGCCATGGAAAACAACGAAACAATCTCATTTAAATATTTTGCCCCAAACGGCAGCACGAGACGGGAGATTGAGCCATATCACTTGATCTTCCAATGGTCGGGCTGGTATGTATGGGGCTATTGCCTTTTAAGGGAAGATTACAGAATGTTCAGGCTGTCCCGCATTACCGCTTTGGAAAACACAGGCAGAAAAAGAGAAAAAAGACAGGTGCCCGAATATGTGAGCGACAAGCTTTATCGCTCGCCGGATGAAATAGAAGCCACTGTAAAATTCCACAATTCGGTAAAATGGCGTTTGGCTGACGATTATGAAAATGAAAGCTTTGACATAAACGAAAACGGAGATATTACGGTTACTCTCACATGGTCGGATACCGAATCTTTTTACAGGTACATTGCCTCCTTTGAGGATAAAGCCGAGATAATTGCTCCCGAAAAATACCGTAAGGAATTTAAAAGCATTATTAAGAAAATATACGATAAATATTGAAAATACGACATACAGTTGTCATATTAAAGGTGCTATAATGTTATTGTTTCCAACAAAAATGAAAGGATATAGCACAAAATGGATTATGAAATTGTAAACTTAAAAGAAAAAACATTGGCGGGGCTTTCTGCGCGCACAAATAACGCTTCCCCTGAAATGGAAAAAATTATCGGAGGTCTTTGGGAGAAATTCTATTCGCCTGAAATTTATCCCAAAATAAAAAATAAAGCCGACGATAAGGCATTAGGCGTATATTCCGATTACGACTCTGACGAAAACGGAGATTATACGGTTTCCGTTATGTGTCGGGTTACCGGAGCTGAAACATTGCCCGAAGGAACGGAGTCAAGAAAAATACCCGCGGGTAAATACGCCAAATTTGTCGTGAAAGGAAATATGATAACGGCGGTTAGAGAATTCTGGCAGAAATTATGGAAAACGGAGCTTAACCGCGCTTATATATGCGATTTTGAGGAGTATCAGAACGCGGATACGGAGAATGCGGAAATACATATTTATATCAGTTTATGCTAATAACCATTTGGGGCTGTAAAAAAGAAAAAAGCGGCGAAGCCGCCGCTTCGGGCGTTGAAACTCCGCGTCCTTGAGAAAGGAAGTCGACATAATAAATAAAAAGGGGCTTTTTTACAGGCCCTTTGGCGAAGTTGAAATACCGTTCATGCGATGATAAAATAAAAAGAAGGAAAGAAAAAATGGGACGACCTGTTACAAAAAACGAACTTGTATCCGCTGCCGAAACCGGATTTGAGGCAATGAATGCGTTAATAGAGGGACTGACCGAAAAAGAAACGGGGACACCGTTTGACTTTTCGGGAGATGAGAAAAAGAAAGAGGCGCACTGGAAAAGAGATAAAAATGTAAGGGATATACTGATTCACCTTTATGAATGGCACAGATTGCTGATAAATTGGATCGGCGTCAACGAAAAAGGAGAAAACAAGCCATTTCTACCCGAACCCTACAACTGGAAAAACTACGGCGAAATGAACGTAATGTTTTGGGAAAAGCACCAAAATACAAGCGCTGAGGAAGCAAAGAAAATGCTGACGGAATCTCACGCACAGGTAATGAAGCTTGCGGAAAAATTTTCCGACGAGGAGCTGTTTACAAAGGGCGTGTTTAAGTGGACAGGCGGGAGTACTCTGGGTTCGTATTTTATAAGCTGCACATCATCTCATTATAATTGGGCTGTAAAGAAACTTAAAGCTCATATTAAAAATGTAAAAACCGTAGTTTAGCGTACTGTATAAAAGGAGGATATTTTGTGAACGTATATAAAAGCTGTCCCCAATTTGAAAACAGTGATTTTCTTATACGCCGCGCCGAAATAAGTGACAAAGAAGACTTGCTTAAAGTCTATTCCGACCCGAAAGCGGTTCCGCTTTTTAATTCCGATAACTGTCACGGCGATGATTTTCATTATACTACCCTTGAAAGAATGGAAGAGGCTTTATTGTTTTGGGAGCAAGCTTATCTTAACGGTTGGTTTGTACGTTTTTCCGTTGTCGAAAAAAGACTGGGTAATGCGGTAGGCACCGTTGAACTGTTCAAACGCGGCGGAGAGAACATTTGTAATAACGGCGGCGACAGCAATAGCGGCAGTGAATGTTACAACGGCTGCGGTATTTTAAGGCTTGATCTCAGAAGCGACTATGAAAACGAAAAGACCATATCCAATATACTTTCACTGGTAATTCCGCCGGCGTATGAATTGTTCGGCTGCAAAACCATTGCCGCCAAAGCGGTAAAGGAAGCGGAAGAAAGAATAAAGGCTCTGAAAAAATACGGATTCCGTGAAAATCCTCATAAGCTGATAGGTGACGACGGGACGGAATATTCCGATTATTTTTCAATAACTGATACTATTTAAAATCATATTATAGACGAATTAGCATGTGGAATGATTTTCAAATAGTGTTTTGGGAGTAATTGTAAATCAATCTATTGTCTATAGATTGATTTACAATTATAGCAATCCAATTAAAAAATAAACATTTGATTATAAAAAGCCTATTATTAAATTATTACGTTTTGGTATTCGGGGCTTTGCCCCGGACCCCGCTTCCTTTTTGGTGTCCAAAAAGGAAGCGAAAAAGACAGGTGCGGCTTCGCCGCTATTTATTCTTTTTTTGGATTGCTATAGAAATTTTGGGATTGGTAAAATACACAAAAGGAAACGGTAAACATATGGAAAAGCTTGATTATAAAAAGAAATACAAAGACCTGTACCAACCAAAAAAGGCGCCCTCAATAATAGAGGTGCCCGAAATGATATTTATAGCGGTGGACGGAAGCGGCAATCCGAACACTTGCCCCGAATACAAGGCGGCTGTTGAAATACTTTACGGACTGTCTTTCACTATAAAAATGTCCAAAATGAATAACACTTGCCCCGAAGGGTACTTCGAGTACACGGTGCCGCCTCTCGAAGGCTTATGGTACGGCGACGGAGAGTATTTTGACGGGCTGAACATTTTAGACAAGGACAAATTTCGTTGGATTTCCATGATACGTCAGCCCGAATTTGTTACCGAAGAGGTTTTTGAATGGGCAAAAAATACTCTTTTCGCCAAAAAGCGCGAGCTTGATCTCAGCAAGGCGAGATATATGAAATATACCGAGGGTCTTTGCGTTCAGATAATGCACATAGGTTCATACGATAATGAGGCGGAAAGCATACGGAAGATGAAAAATTACGCTTTGGAGCAAGGGTACCAAGAGGATTTTTCCGAAGGAAGATATCATCATGAGATTTATCTGTCCGATCCGAGAAGGTGCGCGGAGGAAAGGCTGAAAACGGTTATAAGGCACCCCGTAACCCGTAATATATAGTGGTTCACAAAAAGAATAACACCAATCCCTTTTTGACCTGCGGGTATTACGTCAGGTCAAAAAGGGATTGGTATAACACACAGTTTGTCAACATAAGGCTTTTTATCGGATATGCGTTTACCGCGTCAGTTTTTCCAGCATATCGGGTCTTTTTTCACTGGTAATTTCCAACGACTTTTCACGCTGCCACTTTTCAATATTCTGATGATGTCCCGAAAGCAGTACTTCCGGGACTTTTCTTCCCATCCATTCCTCAGGCCTTGTGTATTGAGGGTATTCCAACACTCCGTTATAATGGCTCTCTATGGAATAAGCGTCCTCATTCGGCAGCACTCCTTCCTGAAGCCTTGCCACGGCGTCGGCTATTATAAGAGCGGGAAGCTCCCCTCCGGTTACCACATAATCCCCCACGGAGATTTCCTCCGCTTTAAGTTCGTCAAGCGCCCTTTGATCCACGCCCTCGTAGTGCCCGCAGAGCAGAATAAGATGCTCCTCATTCGCCAGTTCCTTCACAAGCCGCTGATCCAAGGTCTTTCCCTGCGGGGACAAATAAATAATTCGCGGGGTATCGCTCCCCGCTTTTTTCTTTATGGCTTGTATGCAATCGTAAACGGGCTGCGCCTGCATCACCATTCCCGTGCCCCCTCCGTATGCCTTATCGTCTACCCGGCGGTGCTTGTTCAGCGTATAATCCCTTATGTTGTGGCACTCTATGGTGATAAAGCCGCCCTTTCTCCCTCTTCCCACAACACTTTCCGACAGCACCGCTTCGCACATTGCGGGAAACAGGGTAGCTATGTCTATTCTCATTATCTTATTGTTTCCTCGTCGTCAAAAAGTCCTTTTAAAGGGCGTATCTCTATTTTTCCGTTATCGGTATCAACGTTTATAAGAACCTCCGGTATTGCGGGAAACATCAGTTCCCTTCCGCTTTTGCTCCTGATAAGGTAAACGTCGATGGGGCCGTTCTGCATTATTTCTTTCACTTCCCCGTAAAGCTCGTTTGTGTCGGCGTCGTAAACGGGAAGACCGATAATGTCCGCGATAAACCATGTGCCGTCGGGCAGCTCCGCCTCTTCTCGGTCAAGATAAAGATTATTGCCCACAAGGGGCTGCGCCTTTTCCACCGTGTCTATTTTTTCTATTTTAAGCTTGCACATATCGCCCGCTATGGGGTGTGCGCTTATTACTTTTACGGGTATATGCTCTTTACCCATATAAAGGTCAAATTCGGTAAGCATTTCACAGGAATCGCACAGAATCCGCGCCCGCATTTCCCCCTTAAGCCCAACCGTTTTTGTAAGCCTTGCCGCTTCCAAGTATCGTTTTTTCATATTATGACCGTTCCTTTCTTTAAGAGAATTAAGAACGGTTGCTTTTCAACACTTTTTCCGTCCACTGCAAAATATCCTCGTACACTTCCTGTCTGTTAATCTCGTTAATAAGCTCATGCCGCGCGTCAATATACATTCTTATGGAAAGATTTACCATTCCCGCTTTTTTAAGCCTTCCGTATACCTTTCTTACGCCTTTTCCGAAATCGCCTATCGGGTCTTCCTCTCCGCTCATAAGCATAACGGGAAGGGTTTTGGGCAGCGAATACGCCCATTCTCTTTTGGACACCTCGGACAGCAGCTTTACCAGATCACGGTAAGCGCCCGATGTAAAGGCAAAATTGCCTAAAGGATCGCTTTTATAGTATTCGATTTTTTCTTTGTCCCTTGTTATCCAGTCCAATTCGCTGCTCTTATCGCTCACCCGTCTTGTGAGAAAATGGTAGAACATCCATTGTCCTTGATCTAAGTGGGTTTTAGTACCGGTCATATTTTCAAGCAGCTTTACGGCAGCCCCCGCCGCTCCGTCGGGCACCCCGCTGCCTGTTCCCATGTAAAGAGCCGCACAAATGGATTCAGGGTACCAGGAGGTATAAAGACGGGCGATAAAGCTTCCCATGCTGTGACCGAAAAGAATAACGGGGACATCGGGGTATTTTTCTTTTATAATATCCGTCATTCGCTTTTCGTCCCGCACTAAAAAACGCCATCCGTTGTATTCCGAGAAAAAGCCCTTATCCTCTTCGGTTGCGGCGGTGCGGCCGTGGCCTAAATGATCGTCTCCCGCTGCCGCGTAGCCGTTATTTGCCATAAATTCCGAAAATTCCGCGTAGCGGCCGAAATATTCGCACATTCCGTGTACTACCTGTATCACCGCTTTTGGTTTTTCCCCGTTTGCAGGCTCTATTATTTCATAATGTATTTGTTTTGTTCCCTCTGAGGATAAAAAGTCAGCCATGTTTTTTCTCCTTTCTTCCGCTTCCGCCGATTTCATTATAGCTTTTGTCTATAAATTCAAAAAGTGTGTCTTTGTCTACCGTTCCGTCCAGCAAAATGCTCAGCCAAGTGTTTTTATTCATATGATAGCCGCGGAAAAAGCCGTTTGATTTTGTCATAAAGTCTACTAACAGAGGTTCGCATTTTACGTTAAGGATATATACCTCTTCGTCGCTTTCAAGACCTAATTTGCTTTTGGGAACTTTCAGTACGGCGGCGTACCATTTCCCGTTCCTGTGTCTCAAAACCCCGCAGTCGGGCGTCTTTTCCCACATATATTCCGGCTCGGTGCCGTATTGGTTCTTAGCGTATTCTAAAACGATATCTTTGTACATTTGCGCGCTCCTTGATGTTAAGGTAAGGTTGAAAATATATTACTCTTCGCTGATTCCGAGTCTTTCCAGAATTGTCGTCTTTGAGCTTTCCGAAAGCACAAACATACCGTCCGCCGTATCTCCGTAAGGTATATAGTACTGTCCCGGATTATTGCTTTCCGTGCTGGTGAACAGGAAGGCCTG
>CANDLP010000013.1 GCA_947385505.1 uncultured Clostridia bacterium | reverse complement strand
CGAAGGTAGGTATCTTTTTCTCGGAAAGTTTTTTCAATGTTTCAATGGCTTCGGGGTTGTCGGTAGGGTCTCCCGGACCGTTTGAGAGCATTATACCGTCGGGGTTCAAAGCGCAGACCTCCTCGGCGGTACTGTTCCACGGCATTACGGTAACGTCACAGCCGCGGTTTACAAGCTCCTTCCTGATGTTATACTTACAGCCGTAATCCATAAGAACCACGCTGAATTTTTTATTTTCCGCTTCAAATTTAACGGAGGTTTTACAGCTTACCTTAGGCACGGGTCTTTCCGACTTATAATTTTTTAATTTTTCAAGAACGTCTTTAAGAACAAAATCCTCGGTGGTAATCATTCCGTTCATAACGCCCGTTTCGCGCAAAATTCTTGTGAGCCGTCTGGTATCGATATCGTAAATACCGACTATGCCGTGTTTTTTCAAATAATCTTCTATTGTTCCCTCACAGCGGAAATTGGAGGGAAAGTCGCATTTTTCCCTTACCACATACCCGCTGACAACGCTTCCGTCAGACTCATCGTCATAGCTGTTTACACCGTAGTTTCCTATCAGGGGAAAGGTCTGAGTCACTATCTGCCCGCAATAGCTGGGATCGGTCAATGTTTCCTGATAACCTGTCATCGCGGTGGTAAAAACCGTTTCACCGATAACCGTCCCCTCTTTTCCGAAGCTTTTTCCTTTAAAAACCGTACCGTCCGACAATATCAGGTACGCAGTTTTCGCTTTTCCGAAGTCCATTTTTCATATTCCTTTCCATTGTGTATAGTGCTTATATAATCTTAACGGATTTTATATCTTTATCCTGTTTACAAAGCTCATTATTTCATCGCGCATACGAATCGCTTCTCTCCGCGCTGCTCCCGCGTAATCCCTTTCATCGCATTTTTCCTTTTGATAAGCGCACATAATTCCTCTTGAACTGTTCACTATACCGCCCAGACCATTTTCGTCAAATGCGGCGGCAATATCCTTTGCGCTTGCCCCCTGTGCGCCGTATCCCGGAATAAGGAAGAAGGTGTGGGGAAGTCTTTTTCTTAATATATCTATCTGTTCGGGGTATGTAGCGCCCGCAACTATGCCGACGCCGCTGTAACCGTATTTTCCGGGCAGCTCCTTTCCCCATTCCTCGCACATATCCCCCATTACCTCATAAACCGTGCGGTCGCCTATCTTCATATCCTGCAATTCGCCCGAAGAAGGATTTGAGGTTTTGGCAAGCACGAACATACCCTTGTCATACTGTTTGCAGACCTTTATGACGGGGTTTATTCCGTCGCTTCCCAAATATCCGTTTACGGTGAGCGCGTCGCTCAAAAAAGGCTCGTACTCTTCACTTCCCACTTTTACTTTTCCGAGATGACCTATGGCATATGCTTCCATAGTGGTGCCTATATCGTTTCTTTTAGCGTCCGTTATTACAAACATTCCCTTTTGACGGGCGTATTCCTGAGTCTTATAAAGAGTCTTTAAGCCCGAATAACCGTACATTTCGTAATATGCCGCCTGAGGCTTTACAGCGGGGACAATGTCGCAGAGCGCGTCAATAAGCCCTTTATTAAACCAAAGCAGCGCCTTTGATGCTCCTTTAAGAGATTCACCGTATTTCTCGAACGCCTTTTCCTTTAGAAAATTCGGAATATAGTCCAGCTTGGGATCGAGACCCGCAACGGTCGGATTGTTTGTCTGAGCTATTTTTTCGATCAGTCGGTCAAATGACATTTTTTCAGCTTCCTTTCTTTTGGGTGATAATTTTAATCCTATGCCTATGCTTCTCCTCTTTATAACAAGTTTGAAAGAACACATTTTTAAAGGTTTTTCAAACTTAGTCACTGTAAACAATTTTTCCGTTCAGCAGTGTGTATTTTACTTTTCAGTTAAGCTTCATACCTTTAAAACAAGTGTTTTTGGATTTGGAACGAAGCTTTTCCGGATCAACCGTCCATTGTTCTGTCTCACTGAATATGGTTATGTCGGCATCGCTGCCTATTGACAGATCTCCTCCTTTTATTCCCAAAATACGTCTCGGATTAACGCACATAAGCTCCACAAGTCTGACATGAGATATCTTTCCTGTGTTGAGAAGAGCCGTTACCGTTACCGCCAAAGAGGTTTCCAATCCTATTACACCGTTTGGCGCGGTATAAAAATCGGATTTTTGCTCCTTGGTATGAGGCGCGTGGTCGGTAACTATACAATCTATGGTGCCGTCGCAGATACCTTCTATAATCGCGTCAACATCCGCCTGCTCCCTCAGAGGAGGATTCATACGATAATCCGCGTCTTTGGCAAAAAGCTTGTCCTCTGTCAAAGTAAAATAATGGGGGGCGGTTTCACATGTAACCTTTACGCCCAGTTTTTTAGTATGGCGTATTATATCCACCGCTTCTTTTGTGGAAACATGAGCTATGTGAATGGGAAGACCCTGTTCTTCCGCCAAAAAAATTTCTCTTGCGGTAATATAATTTTCACTTGAACGCGCCATGCCTTTTATGCCCAAAACATCGCTGACAGCGCCCATATTCATTATTCCGCCGTCTATTATGTCAAGATCCTCACAGTGGCTTATTATTGCCAATCTTTCAAGAGCGGCGTTCTTTATGGCGGATTTCATTGTATTTGCGTTTTTAACGGGTCTTCCGTCGTCGCTTACTCCCACACAGCCCGCCGACCTCAGCTCCGCAAAATCGGTAAGCTCTGCGCCTGATAAGCCTTTTGTGATCGAGCCTATAGGATAGACCTTGGTTTTGGCGTTCTTTGCCTTATCAAGAATATATTTTACCGTTTCGGGGCTGTCGACAGGGGGAGTTGTATTGGGCATACAGGCAACCGCAGTAACCCCTCCCGCAGCTGCCGCTTCGGAAGCGGTGAAGATATCCTCCTTCTCCGTCTGCCCGGGATCGCGCATATGAATGTGCATATCGCAGATACCGGGGATCACTGTGAGACCCGAACAGTCAATGCAGAGGGTATTTTCGTCCATTGGAAGGGATCTTCCTACTTCGGCAATTTTTCCGTTAATAATTCTGACGTCTAAGATTTCATCAATCCTGTTTACGCTGTCAACAACATGTCCGTTTGTCAGACAAAGCTCCATTATTTTTTCCTTTCGCCTTTAAATTATATTGCTTAAAAAAAACCGTATTTGATTTATTATACTACATTTTCGCGTTTTTCGCAACAGTTTTTTTATAGTGTTTAAAAAAATTTATAATTTTGTGTATTATGACAATTCGGGAATTTATAAAAGAGAAAAAAGAGATTATTTTTACAAAAACCGGAAAGCAGAAAATCAGTTAAAACATTCGCCCACCTTATTTTCCCGCAAAAAGCAATATGCGGTATCTATAAAATCATCTATATTTTTACAGCTGTCATAAAGATTCTGAATGTAATACGTCAGCGGTATTCCGTCAATCAATGTTTTTTTAAACGAATCATACGCGTTTTGCTTTATGGGAACAATATTCTGTATACGGCTGTCATTCAATGTGGGCTCTATTATAAGCTCTTCAAGAAACCAAAGAATATCCGGAAAATCCGGCTCCTTAAGGGTTTCATACCCGTGCATATTTTTCCACTTGTCAAAAAAAATCATATGGTTTATTTCATGAAGCGACGCACTTAAAAAAACCTTGTCTGATATATCGTAGTGCAAAAAATACTCTTTTGTTAAAACGCTTCTCGGAAAAGGGTTATATATTCCCAAAAAACATTTGAATTCAGCGGGCTGTCCATACTTTACTGAAAAAATATCCATAAGCTCTTCCACAGCCTCCGAAAGAATGTTTTGTGCCAAAGCATTAAAATGTTTTATCTTTTCCGATATATATATTTCGTCTTTTTTTAACTCCGCTGATATCATTTTTTCAACAATAAGATATATTTCGTCATAATTCATATTTTCATTCACCGCTTCGCGGATGCCGGGAAGGATTTTTTCCGTTCTTTCCATCAGCGGAACAGCGGGATTGATCTTATTTAAAGCTGTTATCAAAGTGTCCGTTACAGAACTGGCGTTTACTTTACAGGAAGCCGCTTTTATTTCAATTTTATAATTTTTCATTTTATCTCCACAATATGCCGCTTTTTTAAATTAACGGCAAAAACGCATACGAAAACCCACCCGAAAAAACGGGTGGGTTAAAAAACTATTTTCCCAAAGCTTCCTTAGTAACTTTAACAATATTATCAGCACAAAGACCGAATTCCTTAAGCAAAGGAACAGCGGGACCGCTGTGTCCGAATTTGTCCTGAACGCCGATTTTAATAACAGGAACAGGAACGGTTTCGGTAACAACCTCGGCAACTGCGCTTCCAAGCCCTCCGATTACGGAGTGCTCTTCAACGGTGATTATTTTACCTGTTTCCTTGGCTGCTCTGATTATAATATCACGGTCAATGGGTTTAATTGTGTGAATGTTGATAACACGGGCATTGATTCCCTGCTCCGCAAGTATCTTTCCCGCTTCGATAGCTTCGTTTACCATAAGACCTGTTGCAATAATCGCAACGTCATTACCGCTTCTGAGCTCAATGCCCTTGCCCAATTCAAACTTATAGGTCTTGGGATCATTAAAAGTGGGAATGGCAAGTCTGCCGAATCTCATATAGGTAGGTCCTACGTAATCCGCCATAGCCAATACCGCCGCCTTTGTTTCCACATCATCGGCAGGGTTGATAACCGTCATTCCGGGGAGTACGCGCATAAGGGCTATATCCTCGTTGCACTGATGGGAAGCGCCGTCCTCGCCTACGGATATTCCCGCGTGGGTTGCGCCGATTTTTACGTTGAGGTGAGGATAGCAAATGCTGTTTCTCACTATCTCAAAGGCGCGGCCGGCGGCGAACATTGCGAAGCTGCTGGCAAAAACAAGCTTTCCCGTTGTGGCGATACCCGCCGCAACGCCCATCATATCCGCTTCCGCTATGCCGCAGTCAAAGAAACGATCCGGATATGCTTTTTTATATATTCCCGTCTTTGTTGCCGCCGCCAAATCCGCGTCAAGCACAATAAGGTCGGGTCTTTTTTCGGCAAGCATTACAAGAGCTTCGCCGTAGCTGTCACGAGTTGCTTTTTTATCCATAATTCTGTAATACCGATCCTTTCCCGTTACTTAGTAAGCTCGTCAAGCTTTGCCTTTAATTCGGCAACAGCGGTGTTGTATTCCTCTTCGTTAGGCGCCTTGCCGTGCCAGCCCACCTGATTTTCCATATAGCTTACGCCCTTGCCCTTTGTGGTTTTAAGGATAATGGCGGTAGGCTGATTGGCTACTGTTTCAGCTTCGTTGAATGCCTTTTCAATAGCGTCAAAATCGTGTCCGTCTATAACGATGACATGCCAGCCGAAAGCCTTGAACTTTTCGTCTATCGGGTAGGGACTCATTACCTCGCTGATCTTTCCGTCTATCTGAAGCCCGTTGTTATCCACTATTGCTACCAGATTGTCAAGCTGATAGTGAGCGGCCAGCATTGCCGCCTCCCATACAAGACCTTCTTCAAGCTCACCGTCGCCGAGAACGGCATAAACTCTGTAAATATCGTTATCCAACTTGCCTGAAAGCGCCATACCGCAGGCTGCGGAAATTCCCTGCCCCAATGAACCGGTACTCATATCAACGCCGGGAATTTTACCCAAAACAGGGTGTCCCTGCAAATAGCTGTCAATATGACGAAGGGTTTTCAAGTCCTCCACAGGGAAAAATCCTCTGTTTGCCAACACAGAGTAAAGAGCGGGAGCGGTATGTCCTTTTGAGAGCACCAACCTGTCTCTGTCGGGCATAGACGGATTCTGAGGATCAATATTCATTCTGTTGAAATACAGGTATGTGAGCGTATCGCATACGGAAAGCGATCCGCCGGGGTGACCGCACTTTGCGCCGTAAACTCCCTCGATTATTCCCAATCTTACCTTGGCAGCGTTTATTTCAAGCTGCTTCTTGTGTACCTGATCCATTTGATAGTTTCCTTTCTTTGTATTTAAATAGTAAAGTTATATTATTTAGCATATCGCGGATCCAATAACGGCTTTCCGTCTTTATCAACCAATACGGTAAGCCCGCCTACATTTGTCCAATGCGCCAGCAAATATTGTACTCCCGTGTCTTTATCAACAATGATTCTGGCCCCTTTAGAAAATCCTTCCTCGTCCACAAATTCAAATCTTTTACTCATTTGCTGTCCCTCCAAATTCATAATTTAAATCATAATGTCTGCCCTTTTAAAATATTATACCACTTTTTCCCGAATTACACAATACCTTATTTTACATTTTTTCTATGTAATCTATAACCTCCGATATCGCGCCGCTGTTATTGTCGCAAACCACCAGATCGGCCGCTTCTTTGGCTTCCTGCTGCGCCGAAGCTACCGCAACGCCCAAAGATGCCTGTTCAATAAGCTCTATATCGTTATTATAATCGCCTACTCCAACGGTAAACGCGTCCTCTTTTCCCATTATCTCCAGCAGTCTTTGAAAGCCGCTCCCCTTGTTTACTCCGAAAGGAAGCATTTCAAAAAAATGATTCTCACTTCTTACCCAGTGAGCCGAATTTGTATAATAAGGGCGTTCATGCACAAAATCAACAATATTCTGCATACGCTCCGGAGGATAAGCTATCAGCATTTTAAGCCAGCTTTCCTCATTTATATCGTCAACGCCGCATATAATCGGCTGAACGTTTTCATAAGCAAGGTGTTCCCGTTCGACTTCATTCATTGACGGAACATAAACCCTGTCGCGGCACAAAATCTCAGCGCCGATATCGGGAAAAGCTTCAATAAGCTCTTTTATAATGCCTTTCGCCGTTTCGGGAAGCGCGCTGTGCCATAAAAATTTATCTTCCTTAAAATCAAAAACCGCCGATCCGTTAAAAATAACCGCGGGAACATCCAGACCAACCCTTTCGGCTATTGGCTTTGCCATAGAATAGCCTCTTCCGGTGGCTAAAGTGAATATTCCGCCGCCCGCTCTGAAACGGTTTATCGCTTCCATATCCTTGGGGAGTATCTTCTTTTCGTCAGTAACTAAAGTGCCGTCTATGTCGGTCATTATTATAACATTTTTAAAGTTCATATATCCCCCGATTGTTGTTTTTATTTTTTGATGTTGCTTGTTCAGAATATACTGTATACTTTTCTTTCCGTTACTTTGTGTAAATATGAATTTGTCGCATTAAACAAAGCGTTTTCGTACCATTGCCGAGTAATTATCGCATTGCTGAAAACCATACCGTTCATAAAATGGAATCGTTTTCGGGTCAGATGGCATGACCTTTACATATAAAAGGCTTTCAAAACATCTCATAATCCGCTTCATCAATTCATCTCCAATATGTAGCCCTTGGTATGCCGGATCTACCAAAAGATAATGCAAAAAAGCAACCGTTTCACCATCATCTAACGCACGAACAAGACCTACCAATTTGTTTCCATCCCATGCCGAAATTACATGAGAGGAATTTTGCATAGCACGAACAAGTTTTTCCGAATAATTTCCGGATTCCCATTCGACAGACAAAAACAATCTCTGCAACTCTGCGGCAGTAAAAACTTTCGTTTTCTTATACTCAATATTCATAAACTGACCTCCTTCAAATTCCAATTTACCGATTTGCATACATATATACAGAACGTGTTCAGCCGATTGTTTTCAACATTTTTACAAAGTAATCGGGAAGCTCGGAGGAAAAAAACATATTTTCTCCCGTTATAGGGTGGACAAAGCCGATTTCCTTTGCGTGAAGGCACTGCCCCTCCAGCCACTTGGGCTTTCCGTCTCCGTAAACTGGATCCCCCGCCACCGGGTGACCGATATACGCCATATGAACCCTTATCTGATGAGTTCTTCCCGTTTCCAAAGTTAAGCGGAGATGGGAATATTTTTCGTAATTTGCTATGACTTCGTAATTTGTTCTTGCTTCCCTTCCGTTTTCACAGACCGCCATTTTTTTACGGTCAATCTTATGCCTTGCCAAAGGAGCGTCTACTATCCCGTTTTCTTTCATGCCGCCAACGACCACCGCTTCATACCTTCGGGTAAAGCTGTGACATTTTAGTTGGCTTGCAAGACCGTTATGAGCCACATCGTTTTTGGCAACTATAAGCAGACCGCTGGTGTCCTTATCTATTCTGTGAACTATTCCCGGACGTATCACTCCGTTTATTCCCGAAAGACTGTCCCCGCAATGATACATCAGCGCATTCACAAGGGTTTCCGAATAGTGCCCAGGTGCGGGGTGCACAACCATTCCTTTGGGCTTGTTAACCACGATAAGATCCTCATCCTCATACACTATATTTAAAGGAATATTTTCGGATTTTATCTCGATTTCCTCCGCTTCGGGCAATTTTATTTCAACAATATCGCCGATTTTCAGCTTATAATTTTTCCCGCATACCTTTCCGTTGACTAAACAGTCGCCTTTCTCCAACAGGATAGCCGCAGCCGAACGGGAAAGTTCGGAATTTTCGGAAATGTATTTGTCTGCCCTTATGCCGTCTGATAATACCGTTAAGTCAAGTTTGCTCATTTATCCTCTTTTTTTCTTATCTCAGCTTTTATTACGGTGTCCGACTTATTTATATCGGAAATGTCTTCGGGATTAAGATCCGTATCAGGATTTTTGCTGTCTGCTTTTGATTCTGAGTGATTTTCCTCCGCAGCAGCCCTTTTCTTTTTCTCCTTAGAAGCCTTTATTTCATCCATAATGTAAAAAAACATCAACATAACCGTGCCTGTTACCGCACAAATATCGGCAAAATTGAATACCGCAAACTTTATTATCCTTAAATCAATAAAATCGACAACGTAATTATTAACTATTCTGTCAATAAGATTACCAACGCCGCCCGCTATAATAAGGGAAAAACACCATATATAGGACGTTTTTTTTATGCGTTTTGTCAACATCAATATAATAACCCCCAATATAACTATGGAGGTTAATATAATTAAAAAAGTCTGTTTATCCTTAAGAATACTGAACGCTGCGCCGGTATTCTCATTGTAGGTAAAATTAAGCCATTCGTTTCCGTCTATGCTTAAAATATTAACGGTTCCGTGAGGCTTGATATATGTGACAGCAAGATATTTTGTAAACTGGTCTATACCCACAAGCAGCACCGCAGCAGCCAAAGCAATATAAGTCATTGTCTTTCCTTTTTTCCGTTCGCTTTTTCTTTCGGTATTGGGAGCTGTATGAAAAGCCGCAATTAGCACAGTTTCTGCTAACTGCGGACGCTTTCTGCGTCAAAAATGCTCGGAATACTTTAGTGTTCCTGCGCTTTTTTCCTTGAAACCGTCACGCATTCAGCGAAATTGTACTAAATTGCTTTGTTTTCAGATACGCCCTAATAAATTCTTTATTTCTTATTGTTGCTTCCAAACTGAAGCTTTTCGTATTTGGACTTGCGCTTGGATTTGTCAAATAAAGGACTGCTTGTTTCTTCGTATTCCTCCACGTCCTCGGCTACCGCCTCCTCTTCAAATACGGGCTTTGACGCAATCTCGGTAGTCTTTTCCAGAACTATGGCTTCGTTTTCCTTGTTAATTTTTTCGAGCTTAAGCTCGGCTTTTTTCTCTTTTGCGGAAGCAGGCTTAGGCGCTTCCGCCGCCTTTTCGGGAACCGGCGGTTCCTCGGCAGGCTGCTGCTCCTCGGTAAACTTTATTGTGTCTTTGGCGTTAAGCACAAATTCGTTATCGCACTTTGCGGGAATTGAATTTATATAAGTGATATGAGCTTGATATTCCATAAGAAGCCTTTCAATAAAGGACTTGCTTTCATCTCTTGTTTTGGCCAGAATGGATTCCTGCTTTCTTATCTCGGCTTCCATAGCCGCTTTTATTTCAGCGGATTTACGCTCACACTCGGCAATAATCTTGGTTTTCTCTGCGTTGGCGTCTTCTACGAGTTTTTTGGCGTATTCGTCTTTTTCCTTAACTATGTCCTCGGCGTCCTTTATCATTTTTTCGGACTTTTCCTTTGCGTCGCTCACCATTTTGTCGGATTTTTCCTTAGCGGCGGCGAGCACAGAGCTGCTCTGCTTCTGAGCGCCCAAAAGAGCTTCCTTTATTGCGTCTTCGTCGTTTCTGTACTCGCGTATCTTATCGGCGAGCACTTCCATCTTCTTTTCCTGTTCCTCACTTAACTTTTTAAGATTAGAAAATTCGGCTGACATTTCCTCAAGAAAATCATCAACCTCCTCCATTTTATATCCGTTTAAGCCTTTAGAGAATTTCTTTTCCTTTATGTCCTTTGCTTCCATTGAACGCCTCCGTGTTTTTTATTTTTTTATGCTGATTAACCCGCCCTGAATACATGTTATACTAATTGTTTATCAATCTATCGACAATAAATCGATAAACAATTGCTCCCAAAACACTGTTTGCAAATCATTCCATATGCTCAATTTGTCTATAATATGATTTGCAAATAGTATTATTTATACTTTTTTATCAGAGCATGATTTTTGCCTTTTTTTGTTTCATGTCCAAGATGTGAAAAAATAAACTTGCCGTATCCTTTTACGGAAAAGACATCACCCTCGTCTATATTCCGTGACACCAAAGAAACCTCAATACCGTCCGACACTACTGCACCCGATCTTATGAGGGAAGCCGCCTTTTCACGGCTTATTCCACACGCGGCCGCCACCAAAACGTCAATTCTGTCAGAAGCAATAACTGCGGAAATATCTTCAAACTCCTGTTCGGGTATTGGTATTTTAAGTCCTGATTCCTGTTTTACGCCGACTCTTCCGATCTTTCTGATTTCAGAGGAAATCAGGGACAAGACGTTTTCAGCGGCAAACACCGCCGCGCCGCCTTCCGCCACTACTATGTCGCCTATACGGTCTCTTTTAAGCCCCAACGACATAAGCGCTCCCAAAAAATCACGGTGAGTAAGCTTATCCTTAGGCCGATAGAAAAAAGTTACGGCTTCAAAGGGATAATTTTCTTTATCCTCTGAAGGAGCGGAAAACATTTTTCTGACCGCGCCCTCATATCCGCCCCAAAAACCGTATTCAACGCCGACCGAAGAAGCGGTATGCGCCGCAAGTTTTTGTTCCCTTTCGGTAAGAAATCCGCTGAACTTAGGAGAGAAAGTTTTTTCACCCAAAAGCGAGAGATCCCTTATATGGCGGCAAAACTCCGTTTCCTCTCCATTGACGGGGAGATACGCGTCAGCCGATATCATTGCATAATATCTCCTCCGAGTTCTTCCAAAAGATCCCCGGAAATATCAACATTATAAGGAACAAGGATATAGGACGTATTTGCTATGCGCTTAAGCTCGCCGTCCGCCGCATATGCAACGCCGGCGAGGAAATCGATAAGCCTGTTGGCCACATCCTTGTTGGTATTGTCAAGATTGAGCACTATTGCCTTTTTGCTCTTGAAATGATCGGCTATCTCCACCACATCGTTAAATCTTTCAGCTTTGAAAACAATTACCTGAAGCCTTGTGGTAGCGGGAATATTCAATACTTTTCCAGATCTTGGCGCGCTTGTGATATTAGGGCTTCGCTTATAGCTGTATTCCTCTTCCGCGCTTACGCTTTCGTCGTTATCTTCATTGTCGTTATAATCCAAATCATCGTCTTCTTCCTCATAGCCTGATATTTTTTTTATAGCGTCTAAGAATCCCATCTTTTTTCCTTTCCGAAAGCGGTTTTACGCTTCTTTATATTTTCTGTTTCCGAACAGCGCGCTGCCTATTCTCACTATATTCGATCCGTAAAGCACCGCTTGTTCATAATCCTGCGACATTCCCATTGACAGAGTATCTATGCCGCTGTATTTTAAACTATAATCATTATATATTCGCTGCATCGCTTCAAAATATTTTTCATTGCCGCCGTTTAAGGCAGGCGGGGGGATAGCCATAAAACCTCTCAGCCTTGCTCCCGAAAGAGAAAAACAGAAAGAGACAAGATCGTCCAGTTCTTCGCACAAAACGCCGCCCTTGCTTTCTTCTCTGCCGATGTTGACCTCAATCAAAATATCGATAACCCTTCCCTCCGACAGCGCTCTCTTATTTATTTCCGCCGCCAATTTTGCGCTGTCAACGGAATGTATCATGCTGACCTTATCCGTAATATACTTGACCTTATTGCTCTGGAGTCCGCCGATAAAATGAATATCACAATTTTTATCATAGTATTCATACTTACCGAGAAGCTCCTGTACACGATTTTCCCCCAAAAGACGCACGCCGAGAGAAACGGCATAATTCACCTTTTCCCAAGGAACCGTTTTAGTCACCGCCATAAGTCTTACTTCGTCCGTTCTTCCCGCTTTCAGCTTGGCTTTTTCAATATTTTCTACGATCCTCTTACAGCTTTCGGCTACCTCGGTAAAATCGGCGGAAAAAACCTCCGACTCGGCTTTTATTTCGTCAGTCTGCTTTTCCTCACTGTTACTATTGCGGAATGATTTTTCCGTCATAAAGTTCAGTCCCTTCAACAATAACGGAGTCGTACAAAGACAGAAAACCGTCTTTTTCGGTGGTGTCCCTCACAAGGGTATAGTCACCTTCCGTACGAATCACCTCTATATACCTAAAATGTACGTTGACTCCTACCTTTATGAATACGCCTTTCTCACCGTTCTCGTCAAAATGTACGGCTGTGGAAGGAATACGTATTTCGCTTGTTTCATCAAACAATATTTTTATCTGAGCGGTGCGGTTGAGTATGTACCTTTCATTAAACACGTCAAAGTTAAGAACAAGCATACATTTTCCGGAATCAAGATCCCTTATGCTTTCCACATAAGCGGTTACGGGATTAACATCGCTGCCCACACGAACTTTCAGCGTGGCGTTATCATAAATATTCATGGAGTTGTCCTTCGGAACAACACATACCATCTTCCACTTATAATCCGAGATAACCTTTCCTATAACATTGGAAGACACCGCCAGCTCCGGATTTTTTATTATATCCTCAAGCTGCTGCTCGGTAAGAGAGGGAATCGCATCATAATTAAGCTTGGTTTCATAACCGTCAGCCGAAGTTACGAAGTACCCGGTGTCAGCAAGCGTAAGATCGTGCGGAGCCGAAGTTACTTGAGCTTTAAGAGAGGCAATCTCATTGCGAAGCTGAGATATCTTGGAGCTATAATCGCTTGTGGCGCCGTTTACTATCTGCCGCTTACTCTGAAGATTCAGATAATCGTTTTTCAGTTCCGCGGATTTCGCGTATTCGCCGTCAATCACGTTCTGAATAATCTTTGTATGACACTCGTATATCTGATTGGAGAAGGCCTCAAGCTGAGAGTTATCGCTCCCCACAAGCTTTTCGGCGTCCTGAAGAACTTCGATTTGCTTATTAAGCTCGTTTATTTTCAGCTGAAGAGCAAGATCGTTCTGGGATGCGTACACTTGTGCAACCACAGCGTTTTTTGCAAGCTTTTCTCCGTCCGAATACACATAGCTGATAATTCCGGTACCGTTGTATTTAACGTGGTTTTCATTCCGCACATAAACGCCCGTCGTCTGTATATACTCTTCCGAATTGTAAGTCATTGCGGGCTCTGTCCTTATGGGGCTGTTATAATGAATGAAAAGCTGGCTTATTATTGTGACCAGCAAAAAGACAATAACCAACCCCCAGACGATACGGGCGGTTACGGCAATCTGTCTTTTTCCCGCCATTCCTTATTCTTCGGAATGCTCGTCCTTGTCAAAAGCGTCTAAAAGAGAGATGCTCTTAAAAGGAGTTATAGTACTTATGGCGTGTTTGTATATAAGATTTTGCTTTCCGTCGGTGTCCAAAATAACGGTGTAATTGTCAAAGCCTCTTACAACGCCCTTAAACTGAAATCCGTTCGTAATGAAAATCGTTACCGGAATTTTCTCTTTTCTCGCCTGGTTTAAAAATACGTCCTGTAAATTGATGTCTTTTGCCATGATAAACGATCCTTTCTGTGCTCACGGAAAAGCGCACGGATATATTAAGCTTTTCCGCATCGGGTTAAGATTATTGAGCATCTCTGCGCCGCGCCCTGCGGCTGAATGCTTTTTGGGGTTGTCCCCTCATTGAACAATTAAGCGATGATCATAACAATTAAGCGAGAATTCGGGAATGTAATTTAAGCTGAAATTGGGAATTTATAAATGCGAAATTCAAAAATTGGAATTAGAGTCAAATTAAAGTCACAAAAAATCACAAAGTTATTATTAATATTGCAAAAATGTTACAATGTGCGTCCAAACAGCGCCAAAATACCGTAAAACCGCATTGCATACGAATTTAAAGTAATTTGGATACAATTAGACATTCTTATAATGTACATTATATCACATATTTTCAAAAAAAGCTATATCTTTTCACTAAATTTTCAGCGATTTTTAAAATTTTTTCTTGGTCGGCGCCTTTTTCTATTTTAATGCGGTTAAGTCCCTCTGTTTTATTGAACCAGGTAAGCTGTCTTTTGGCATAATTACGGGTAGCCTGCTTAAGTTTTTCAGTGCATTCCGAAAGTTCCTTTTCCCCTTCGATATAGGCTTTAAGCTCCTTGTAGCCTATTGCCTGAGCCGCGGTAACATAATCCTTGTGGGTGAAAAATTCCCTCGCCTCGTCTACCAGACCCTTTTCAAGCATTATATCCACCCTTCGGTTTATCCTGTCATACAGCTCCTCCCGCGCATAATCGGGCATAATAAAACACGCCCTGTAAGGCGTTTCTTTGCTTCGGCTCATTTCAGCGGAGCGGCTCATAGTCACCCCGCTTAAATGAAACACCTCCAAGGCTCTTATAACACGATTCAGGTTATTCGGGTGAAGCCGCGCCGCCGATTCGGGGTCCACCGCCCTTAACTTTTCCCAAAGAACAATATTGCCCTCTTTTTCGGCAATTTCCCGCATATTTTCACGAAATTCCGTATCGCTTCCGGTATCGTCGAATTGTATGTTATTTATAAGGGAAGAAATATACAGCCCCGTACCGCCCACTATTATGGGTAGCTTTCCCCTTCGGCATATATCGTCTATACATTCGCGGGCAAGCTCCACATAATCAGCCACCGAAAAAGCTTCCGAAGGGGGTAAAAAATCCATCAGATGATGTTTTACTCCGTCCATTTCCTCCTTAGTGGGTTTAGCGGAGGCTATTTCCATGCCGCGGTATATCTGCATGGAATCGGCGGAAATTATTTCCCCGTCGGTTTTTTTCGCCAGCTTTATCCCCAAATCCGTCTTTCCCGACGCGGTGGGACCGCAAACTGCCACAACAAAAATTTTGTCCTTATCGCTCTGCATACTCACTGAATCCGACCAAAGCTCCTTTCGATATTATATTTTGACATTTTGGTAATAATAGGTCTTCCATGGGGGCAGTAGCGTATTGCGCTGTCCTCCCATATTCGCTTTGCCAAAAGCTCCAGCTCTTTAGGCGACGTCAGCTCGTTAGCCTTTATCGCTCCTTTGCAGGCAACTGTGTGGAGCACCTCGTCAAATAAAAGCCCCTCTATATCGTCCCCGCCCTTAAGCAGCACCGAGGATATCCTTTGAAGGGTATCCGAAGGGGATAAGCCGGTCAGTAGGGACGGGAAAGCAGTTATTTCCACATCGTTTCCCGCTGAAAAATACAGCTCGATACCAAGGCTTTCCAGATATTCGGCATTGTCGGCAA
>CANDLP010000012.1 GCA_947385505.1 uncultured Clostridia bacterium | reverse complement strand
CCCCACCCCACGTCCGTGCACACTCTTTCCCTACCCGACGCTCTTCCGATCTACTCTTGACCGTTTTAACAACGCTAAGAAGGCTGAGGTGCGCGATAGGGTTAAGCATGATGTTGCCGTTTCGGATTTTGAAGACGTTTATTTGGAAGCGTAGGAAATTTTTAATTATATATTACATAAGAAATGCTCTCTTCGGTTTTATCGAAGGGAGCATTTCTTAATGAGACGTTATTTAATGCCAATTCCGTTTTGAATTGACGTAATACCCACAGTTCAAAACGGGATTGATATTAGTGCAATTTCGCTAAATGCGTGACGATTTTAGGAAAAAAGCTAAGAAATACTAAAGTATTACGAGCATTTTTGACGCAGAAGGCGTCCGCAGTTAGTAGAAATTTTTCAAATTGCGGCTTTCCGGATAGCCCGCAGTATAAAAAGTACAAAAAAATCAGATTCTGTATTCCATTTCAACCGTATCCTGCCACTCGCCAAACATATCCTTGGCGATTCTTTCCCTGACCCCGACCATACGAAATCCGCATTTCTCATGAAGGCGGATACTTCCCGTATTCCTGCGGCATATTCTTGATTCAAGAGTCCAGATTCCAAATTCCGAGGCGTTTTTCTTAACCTCCTCAATAAGAGCAAAGCCCACGCCGTGTCTTCTGTATCCGTCCCTTACATAAATACTCAACTCCGCAACGCCTCTGTAAGCGCCTCGCGTAAGCCCTAAGGTGAGCGATGTCCAGCCGATTATAATATCGTCTTTTTCCGCTACATAGCGGCAAAAAGGAAGATGAGATCCGTCCCATTCTTCATATTCGGGCGTTTTTGTTCTGAAAGTGGCGGTGCCGCTTTCAATTCCCTGAGCATAAATTTCTTTTATGCCGAGATAGTCGGCGGATAAGGCTTCCCTTATTTTAAATTCCATATTGTTTTCCAATTCCTGTTTTTTATGATTACTTATTATAGTACATATTTATCCTTATGTCAATTCAATTTTCGCAAAAGGACGGCAAATATTCCGAAAAATTTTAAAAAATGCCCGTTTTATTGCATAAAAACCCATTTTTTTCTATAAAAAAGATGAAATAGCTTAATTTTACTTGAAATTTTTTTCGTTTTGTTATACAATATAAGGTGTACTTTTTTGAATTATAACTTTTGAACAGAAAATAAAGGAATAAAAAATGGACAAGTTTTTAAAATTTTTAAAAAATAAGTGGTTCCTATTGGGAATATCCTTCCTGTCTTTAATATATGTATTTTTTTTGGGCAAGATTGCGCAGCTGGTTTTCACCTGCTATCTTGAAACGGAAAATATGACCACTCTAAGCATAATGTATGTGTTTGTGAATTTTTTGTTTGCCGTGCTTATGTTTTTTACACGAAAACAGGTGCCCACGATCATAACTGCGGTACTGATTCCTTTGGAGGCCTTTGTTATCTTGATAGTGGGATTTGGCCAGTGGCATATTATTATACCGCCTATTGCGGTATCCGCCGTGATTTTTCTCGCTTGCGGGGTGGGAGAATCCTTTAAGACTGTGGTGGGAACAATATTTCTGATGATGTTCGTGGTAGGCGGTTTGGTTTACAGCGTGTTTCTTAATTTCGGCATTTCTCTCAGATATGTTATGGTGGATCAGATATACGAAGAGGATCAGGAGCTGGATTATTCAGCGCGAAGTCTTGATTACCTCACAACCTCCGACGGCCGTTATCGGCTGGTAAGCTATACAAAGGAAAGAGACGATCTGGTTATTACCGAGTATTATATAGAGGAAGCATATAAGGACGAGGAATATCCCTTTGCTTCCTTCCGAAGATCCTTCGGATGCAGAAAGGTGCTGGCCACAGCCTACGAAAATGCGTCGCCCAATCCCCGTTGGATATCCGATCAGCTTTTGTATATAGACGGAAAGACTGTGGACGCCGAAGAGCTTTTTGCTCCTCCCTCTCCTGAAGAAGAGACGACAGAGGAAACCACGTCTAAAGAGCCTCCCGCCCGAATTACCATTACCGAAGCCGGGGCTTCCCATCCTGCTTCCGAGACAGCTCCTGAAGCCGCGGAAAGCGCTTCGGAAGAGACTTCCGCCGAATAAATACTTTTTGGACAGAGCTGTGTTTAACACTTTTTAAACGTTTTTGCTTTAGAGTGAGTATCGGCTTACAGCTTTTCAGCCAGTTCCTTTTTAAGCCGTATTGAGCCAAAAATAACGCCGAAAAGAGATCAGTATGAATATACACACACCTTGCGTATTGAACGTCGCCGGTAAAAGCTCCAACGACATATATCAGGTAAATGTGCCCTCCAATCTGCTGGGCTTTTGTAAGTTTGATTTTACTCATTTTATGGAGGACTGCAACCAGCTTTGCCGCGATTGTATGAAAACAGGAGAATACCCCGTTGACGAGGTAAATCTTATAAGAAACTCCATATCCGGCTGTCACCGCTATTATGAAAACAATATGAGAGGTATATTTGACAAGATAGTAGTGGACTGTTGGATAGAGTATATATGCCGACAGGGTGAAATGAGTGTTTCTACCCTTTGGAACAGCTTTATTGACTGTAAGACCCCGTTTCAGAGGGCGGTGTTTCAGCGCCTGTCGGAATACAGGGCACACCGCGCTATAAACCGTTGGTCGGATATTCTGAAGGTTCAGGAGTATGCTCAAAAAAAGTTGGATTACGTGTTTGGCTGTAAGCTTAATAAGCTTGATGACGCCGTGGGAAGACTGAACGTTTTCGATCTTATGTTCAGTGTGGCTGCCAATGAGCAGGGATATTCACTGGACACCGTCAGTTCGGTAAAGATATATCGTCCCGGAAGGCTTTCAACTTCTCCCTTTGTGTTCAGCGGCGCGGCTAAGGAGATAATGCGCAATCTGTTCAAAAACGTTCATTTTGCAGAAAGTCAGTCTTATGTTTCAAGGGAGGAGGGCGCTGCTGCCGACTGGGAGGCGATGGACGCCTTCGGGGTGATAAAAAGCTATCTTCCGGAGCATTCGGACAATGTGGTCAACACCATAATCAAGTCCATGGTAAAGCTGCCGGACAAGGTATACGTCCCTTCGGGCTTTAAGGCAATAATTGATCTGGAGATAGACGCTCTTATAAACAGCGGAGCTTTTTTACAGCGCTGCCGCCGCTGCAACGAGTTCTATATAAGAGACGACAATTATACTTCCGAATACTGCGACACCGTTCACCGCGACGGAAGCACCTGCCGCGAGATAATGGAACAGCCGAAATTTGATCCTCCGACTCCCGAGGAACTGGACATATTAAAGGAAAAGTCGGACGGACTTTACAAGGAAATATCCGAAAGAGTGGGAAAGAATATCAGCCAGCGGGATTTCACCGAGTGGCTCGGTTACTTTAACGTTATTAAGACCAAAGTATTTAACGGCGAAGCGCGTCCCTCCGATTTTGACGACTTTGTGGTTTATACAAATCAATTTTCATTCCCTCGCACGGTTGAGCCTGAGGAGCCGGAAGATTCTCAGAAGGAAGAGACAGAGGAAACTTCTCCCGACGGTAAGAAGATCAAGCCGTATCAATTCACGCGTATAGACCGCAAAGAACTGGAGCAAAGCGGAGCGCTTAAGCCTATCGAAAAGCAGCGGGAGGAAAACCCCGCCCCTGATGACAAGAAAAAAACGCCTATCGCTCCGCCGCCTCCCGCTGTTGCCAAAATCATAAGGGGGGCTGATCCTTCAATGTATCGTGAAATGCCCGCCCGTCCCATAAGTATAGGAAACGACAAGGAGAGCAGCCCTGTTAAGAACGGCGTTTATCTGGGCGAGGACTTTTCTCTCGGAGGAAGCGCGGAAAGTACAGGTGAAAGCACGGGCGGGACAATACGCTCAATAACCGAAAGCGTTTCACAGGACAAGCCTAAGAATGAGGGAAAGCCCGCATCAAAACCCGATGAAGAAACTCACTTTTTACCGGATTTGGATCAGTTTGAGGATTTAGCCGATTATGATGACGAACCGGAGCTTCCGATAGCAAAGGCGCCGAAGGTTAAGCTGCCTGATTCCGCATTGCCTTCAGAGTCAAAAATTCCCACTGACAGCGACGGCTTTAAGGATCTTTTTGCGGACAGTGAAAATAGAATCAGCAGAAGCGAAAATACAAGCTCCTTCAATGCTCCCGCAAAGGAAAAATTATTGGAGCCGTCGGCGGATTATGAAAAAGAAAGATCATCCGGAGCAGGTGAAAAAAGGCTTGAAGCTCCCAATTCCTCAAGCTCCGAAAAACGGCCGATACCTCATGACAGCGCTTACAGCAGGTATTCCGCCAACAGCGCTTACGGGGAAGTAAAGATAAATCATGCAATTACCGACTCTTATAAGCCGTCGGAATTCAACCCGGACGAAGAAATAACGCGATCGAGGTTTGAAGAAATGGAAGATTTAAGCAGTAAGCAGCCGAAGGAAAATATTCGCTCAAAGGAAAGATCCTCCGAGACAAACCGCACTGCAAAAGTGGTAAGCGCCTATAAAACGGTCAACGATATGCCGGTTTCCCACTCCGATTCATCGAAAGTCTCAGGCGGAGAAAGCGATAATCGGGTTTCGGACGAATTTTCCAAAATTCTTGACAGTATAGAGCGAAACGATGGTTTTGAGGAAGAAAACCTTCCTTTAGATCCCGACGGCGTTCCTCTCTCCCATAAGACCAAACACGTAATGGACGCGATAATGAAAAATACAGGGGTAAGCCCTTCGCTTATTTACGGAAGACGGCAGGCAGCGGAAAAGAATGTTGTGTTGGATGACAGTTTCGGCGAAAAGAAAAAACAATAATTTTATAGTGCTCTGCGATATAGATTTCGTCTATATTGTAGTGCAAAACTATAACCAAACCGCTCTCAGTTTTATAATATGGGCTATATGTCCATGGAAATAATAATACTAATCCCATTTTGAACTGACGTAATACCCGCAGTTCAAAATGGGATTAGTATAATAACCGTGTTCAACACTACTCCCGCTCTAAAATATAGGCCAAGCCCATATTTTAGAGCGGGAGTTATATATTATTCGTTATTTTTCTCTCAGCTGATTCATCTTTTCATTGGTCCAAACCACGTTATTCCTTCCATATCGTTTAGCGTCATAAAGCATAGCGTCCGCAATTTTCAGATAATGGTCATACGAGTTTTCCGCCGTGGGAAGAACGGTGACTCCTCCCACGCTGACAGTCACCCATTCCGCTACGGAAGGATCATGATGGATCTGAAGGTCCTCCACCGCCTGTCGGATTTTTTTAATATGCCCGAACGCCTCTTCCGCTGTGCCGCCCATAAGTAAAGCCACAAATTCTTCGCCGCCATATCGGGCGAGAAAATCGGTATTGCGCTGTAAATTTTTCGCCGCCGTCTGAGCCACCGCGGCGATTACTTTGTCACCGGCAGGATGGCCGAAGGTATCGTTGTACATCTTAAAATGGTCGATGTCAAATATGCAGATGGACAGTGAAACACCAAGCCTTACGGCTTCGTTCCATTTGGTCAGACTGCTCTGTTCATATTGACGCCGATTTGGTATTCCTGTCAGCTGATCGGTCATTGACTGCTGCTCAAACTGCCGACGGTATCTATAGAGCCTGATATGAGTGCTGACCCGCGCTTTGACAATAAGAGTATTAAACGGCTTTGCTATGTAGTCAACCGCGCCGAGAATCAGACCTCGCTGCTCGTTTAAAGCATCGGAAAGGCTGGTTATTAAAATGACCGGAACACGGCGGGTTACGATTTCCTCCTGCAATTTTTTCAGAAGGGTAAAGCCGTCCATGCCCGGCATTACCACGTCCAGCAGGATCAGCGAAAAGTCCTGACTGCACGCAAGCTGCAGCCCGTCTTCCGCGGTCTGTGCAATAGTTATGTCATATTCGTCCTGTAAAATGTTCCGCAGTTGGGTGGATTGTACAATACTGTCGTCCACAATCAATATTTTTTCCATTTTCATATGCTCCTTGTGGGGGCCGCACCGATCAGACGGTAAAGCAGCCTTAATTTTTTACTGTTATTCAAACCTGAACCAATCAAAACCAAACTCCGATCCGGGCATAAACACAAAAGACATTTCGCTGATTTCCCCGCTGATCCTGTCAAGCTTAAAGGATCTTTCAACATACTCCTCGCTGTGTTCAAATTCTGCAAGCTGAGTGATCTGGCTTCCGCCTTTTGGGGTACAGCGAATCTGAATCGAGTTAATGGGGTTGGATGTCTTTCCTCTTATTGTAACGCTGTCAACGCCGTTTTCGCCGAAGTTCAGGTCTTTAAAGGCAATAACCACATTGTTCCCTATATTCTCAATTCTGTTTTCGCTGATAACATAATCGTCCCCGTAAATGCTGTCGTATTCAGTGCTTTGAAGCTTCGCTCTCGAACGTTCAAGCTTAGCGAATTCAAATCCGCCGAAAATAATGTTTTCGGAAACGACAAAGGAAACTGAGCGGATTCCTTGAAGCCGTCTGGGAAGTGTGAATTCCTCCGGCATGAATTTGTCCCAGCCGTTGTTCGGTTTAAAGAAAACAGTATCAATCAATTCGGGTTCGGTGGAGGGTTCGTCCGGATTGCCCAGCCACAGCTCGATTTTAACGTTATTGGATCTTCCGTTTCCCACATAAAGGGTCAGCTTATCGCTGCCGTAGCTGCCAAAATCGATGTTGTCAAATCCGATAACGGTTCTTTCGTTTATTCCCGAAACTGCCCCCTTGTCAACAATGGAAGGCTTAAGATTAGAGAACGACCAAAGAGAAGCGGAAACGAAGCGGTAAGGATCGTTAAGCGCGTCCCCCAGACCTTCAGCGGTAAAATAAAGGTCGCTTATTACTTCCGGGTGATCTTTTCCGTTATTGCACATAGCCCTCAGAATAAAGCTTCCGTCTCCCATGGCTGTGACCGAAGCCGTATCGCCGTTTTGTACAAGCTTGGCAACAGGGCTTTCAATTCCGTTTTCGAGAATGCATTTCCATGTTATATCCTTATAGCTTGAGTTTTTGGGCAGTATTTCCGCCTTTGCGTTTGCTGTGGGCGTTTCTCTGTTAAGAATGTATCTGTCAGCCGAAAGCTCTATCTTTCGGGCGGAAATGCTGTTGTCATCGGGCTGAACGTATATCGGAAAGCACTTTTGAGGCGCCGCTGTTCCTTCTTTTACTTCACATGGAAGGGCGGTCAGCGTCAGTTTTGCGGCGGGAAGCCCTTCCGAGGATACGGAAATGTTGATATCGCCGCTTTCAAAGGTCGCTCCCACTATCGCCGTTATCAATCCGCTGAACAAGCGCTTGCTGTTTCCTTTATAGCTGTCATAGTCGGTTGAGTCGCCGCTGTCCAGTCCCACAAGCCTTCCGGCACCGCTTACCTCTACGTTTATGCGGTTTCTGGCATTTGCAACAGGTTCTCTGTTTTCATCCACAGCTCCTATCTTTAAAAAGATAAGATCACGTCCGTTCGCTTTAAGTGCGTTTTTGTCGGGGGTAATAACCAGTTCGGCGGTTTCGCCGAAGGAAGCGCGTCTGTCGGAAGCGGCTTCTGCTCCGTTTTCGTAATATGCTTTTGCCGTAAGCACGCCTTTTGTGTATTTGAGCTTCCAGCTTCCGTGAAGCGTTTGCCCGTGATCTAAATCAATATGCTGTTTTCCGAGAGATTTTCCGTTAAAGAACAGTTCCACGTCTTTAAGGTTGGAATAGGTTCTTACCTCCACTTCCTGTCCCTCGTTAAAGTCCCATGCGGGAAGAATGTGCACAAAAGGAGATTCCTTTCCGTTTGTCCACACCGAGCGGTAAAAATAATAAGCGTCCTTGAACAGACCTGCAGTATCCACTATTCCGAAATAGGAATTTTTCGTGCTGTAGGGGGTAGGTTCGCCTATATAGTCAAAGCCCGTCCAAACAAACTGACCGCCGCAGTATGGGACGTCTCTGTCCATTATCCACGCTTTTTCCATGGGCTTGCCCCAGCCTACGCAGCTGTTGCCCATATCACTGCACTGTAAGTCATCGTGGGTGAGTATATCGGCGGAAGCGGGAAGATGGTAAATGCCTCTTGAGCGTACCGCCGAAGAAGTCTCGCTGCCGTAAATGAACCAGTCGGGGTACTTTTCGTGGTGTTCGGCGTACAGCTGTTCGGCGTAGTTGTACCCTCCCTGTTTAAGATAGTCCGCCACCTTTTGGGCGTTTTCCCAAGGCATATAGTTTGAGGCGATAGTGCAGACTGCGTTCCCTTTGGGATCGTGTTCCAACACCGCTTTTTTGAGCATTTTCGCCACTTCAAGTCCTCTGGGGGAAGCGTGGGTATCGCCTATTTCGTTTCCTATTGACCACATAACCACAGCGGGGCTGTTTCTGTCGCGCCTTACCCATGCGGCGATATCGGTTTTGTACCATTCGGGGAAAAACCTCGCGTAGTCGTACTCGGTTTTAGCGTTCTCCCACATATCGAAGCATTCGGTATCCAGAAGTATTCCCATTTCCTCGCACAAAGACACTAATTCCCGTGCGGGCATATTGTGGCTGGTTCTTATGGCGTTTACGCCGAAGCTTTTAAGGATATCCAGCTGTCGTTTTAAAGCTGTTTCGTTCATTGCCGCGCCTAATGCTCCCAGATCATGGTGCATACAAACGCCGTGCATTTTTTCAGTCCGTCCGTTTATAACAAATCCTCTTTGAGGGTCAAATTCCACAGTGCGGAAGCCGAAGCGGTTTTCGCAAATATCGGTAATTTCCGATCCTTTGTACAAAACGCTTCTCAGAGTATACAGATTTCTCTTGTAAATATCCCAAAGCTTGGGATCATTTACACGAATAACACATGACAGCCCCTCGGCGCTGCCGATTTCATTTCCGTCGGCGGAAATGATTGTGTGGGCAAGCTTATCTCCGCCGTTTTTTTCGGATTCGATATACACATTCCACGCGCCGTTTTCAAGACGCGGGGAAATATATACGCCGTTTTCTTCTATATATTCTTTATTTCTTACTTTTAACCAAACGTTCCTGTATATTCCCGCGCCGCTGTACCAGCGGGAGTTCGGAGATTTGTATCTTACCAATACGTGGACGGTGTTATTCCCTTCGTTAAGATAATCGGTAATATCGAAACAGAAGCTTGAATAGCCGTATTTCCAGTCGCCTGCAGGCTTCTTATTTACATATACGGTACAATCCATATAAACGCCGTCAAAGCAGGCGAAAACTTTTCCTTTAAGCATTTCCTTTGTGACATTAAAGCTTTTTCTGTACCAGCCGTCCCCGCTTTTATAAAGATTTCGGGTATCGCCTATCAGCCAGTCGTGGGGAATCTCCACATCGGTAAAGCTTTCTGTGTCCGCGTTATCGGCGGTGAGAGCGCCGTTTTCGGTAAGACAGAATTTCCAGCCGTCGTTCCAGAGAATGTCTTTGTACATTTTATATTTTTCCTTTCATTTAACGGTATATGTTTTTTATTATTTCAATTCTTTAACATACAATCGGTCTTTTCCGTTCCCGTAATTGGTAATATCTTTCAGATATAGGTATCCGAATTTTTCATATAAACCAATATGTTCCGACGGAATATAGGTTTTTGAAAAACCGCATTCTTTTGCATATTTATTTGCAAAATCAATTAACTTTTCACTGATCCTGTATCCGTGATAATCTTCTGCCACAAAGATACTTGATACCCATGGATATATTTTGGGCAGCGGATAATAGTCCGTCTTCATGATAGAAGCCATTCCCACAATTTTGCCGTTTACTGTTGCAGCAAACGGAGTTTCCCAATCGGTAAACACCCATTTTTGCAGCATTTCAAGCATATGTTTTTTTACATCTTCCCAAGAGAAATTTTCAACAAAACGGCTTAGTTTATACGCTAAGTCTGTGTTTTTTTCTACTTTTTCTATCTTTAATGAGTCAATGCCGAAACCGTTTTTCACAAAGCCGAAATGCCGCTCTACTTTTCTTGCCGTTTCATAAACTGTACTTTTGGGGGTTCTTTCAATCCAGAAATAACCGCTATTCTTGATATCGTTATAGCTTTTTTCGTTCAGATTTTTCAAGGTCGCATTGCATACTGCCTTTGCTTTTTCAACGTCGGACGCGCTGTTTATAAAATCACTGAAACCTTTATGATCGGGGCGATTACAGTAATCGTCAATTAAATTCGACGGGTCTTTTATCAAAAAGGCTATTCTTGCCGCTTCCGTTAATTTATCCGCTTGTTCCATTGTTAAATGGCAGTCACACAATACGATTCGATTTTGTGAAAGACGAATCAAATCCAATAATACAAAATCCAATTGCTCTTTCGTGTTATCAATCAGCCAATTTTTATATTCCTCTGCGGTGCGCCCAAAAAACTCGTCTGCATCTTTAAAAACCTTGTTCATTGATGGCTGAAAAACAGGATCTGAGATTTTCTGATGTTTTGCAAACTGTTCGTCAATATCATAAAGCGATAAACTGTGCCGTTGGGCTAATTCGCGTGAGATCGTCGTCTTTCCGCCGCAGGGTGTTCCGGTTATAAAATAAACATTTTTTAAATATTCCCTGATTACATTGTTTTGAAATATCATTACAAAATTTCCTTAATACCAAATTGCCGTCAGCCTGAATATTCAACGATATTATATTCAGCTTTGGCGTCATTTAAAAAGTTGAATCGATGAGAGACATCTCTTTTGGTGATAAACAATTCGGTTTTTAACGAGGCGGCGGGATCGATAGTCATTATCTTTTTTCTCATCTTTTCGGCGTAATCCAATGTGTTTTTTGTTCCGCCCGGCTTTCCGTCGTAAACCGCCACTACCACGGCTGAATTGTCCACCATATATTTATTTCGCACCTGCATACAGCCCTTATAGTAGGAACGGTCAGATACGTAAAAAGCATAGGTTCCTTCGTTAAGCAGCTTTTCCAGGTAATTCTTTTCCTTTTGGCTCCAGCTTTTCACATGGTTATGGCAGGGAAGACATATAAAGCTGATGGATCGGGAGGCGCGCTTTCCGTATGATTTCAGCACCTCCGCAATGGCGTCGGCGGCAATAAGGTCGCTTCCTATTGCGCCGCCGGTAAAAAAACAGTTGTAATTTTTTTGAAAAAGCTGGTCAAAGATGCTCATAAGATTGGATTTAAGCTTCTTTGCCATTTCGCATTCGTAATCGTTCCCGAATGGAAGCTTTCCGGTGCGGTAACCGGTAAAGGAAACGGTTCGGTTGATGTCGTCCGCGGTTGCGGAGGGAGGGCGTTTGTGCTTCAGATACTCAAGACGTTCGTCTAAGCTCAAATACATATTCATTCCCCTTTTCGGTGTTAAGAGACACTATTCCGTTTTTTTCCGAAAAGCTTACGTCTCTTCCGCTTTGTGTTATTCTCTCGGTATTGCACTTTATTTTTAGAACGCCGCCGCACTTCGACAAAACGGTTAATTCGGAAAGCTTGTTATTTTCCCAGCTTCCGCTTAAAACATATCCGTTTCGGGCGCAAAGACCTCTAAATTCTCCCTTTTCCCATGCCTTCGGAATTGAAGGCAGCGGATTGATACAGCCCTCATGGCTTTGCAGCAGCATTTCCGCAATTCCCGCGCTTCCGCCGAAGTTTCCGTCCAATTGGAAGGGAGGGTGGAAGTCAAACAGGTTCACAAAGGTGCAGCTTGACAAAAGCCCTTCTAATATTTTATATGCTCTTTCCCCGTCCCCTGTTCTTGCCCATAGATTAAGCTTATAGGCTCTTGCCCATCCGGTGGATTCGTCGCCCCTGTCGTTCATCGTGTTAATTGCCGCGCTCATAAGCTCTTTATCGGCAGAGGTAATGGCTTTGCCGGGGTATAAACCCATTAGGTGGCTTATATGGCGGTGATTTTTCTGTACCTTTGAAAAATCGAAGTTTTCCTCGTCCTCTTCAAACCATTCCTTTAACAGGCCTTTTTTATTTGCTCCGAAGGGTTTAAGCTTTTTTACGTCCTCTTTTATTTTTTTTCTCAGCTCATGATCGGTGTCTAAAACCTCGCTTGCGGTTATAAAATCCTTGTAAAGCTGTTCTATCAGCGACTGCTCATAGGTGTTTCCTACGGTGACGGGACCGTGTTCGGGGGAATAGGTGGGGGTGGAAACAAGACGATCCTGCTTATCATCGTAAATCAGCCATTGGCTGTAAAATCTTACGCTTTCCCGCATTATAGGATATATCTTGTTTGCCAGATAATCTTTGTCTCCCGTAAATTCATAGTATTCCCAAATATTTTGCATAAGCCACGCCACGGCGGCTGTGGACCAGCCCCAGTAAAAATCCCAACCGGGAGCGGTCCAGCCGAATGGGTTAACGGCGGTATGCGCCGTCCAGCCGTTTTCTGGGCGGTTTTCGTCGGAGGCTATACCGAAATATTCCTTGGCGGTGATTCTTCCGGCAGGACGCAGGTCGTCAAGAAAATCCGCAAGAGGCAGCGCCGTTTCCGCCAGATTCGTATTATAGGCACCCCAGTAGTTCATCTGAAGATTTACGTTTATGTGATAGTCGCAGTTCCATGGCGGGCAGTTGCTTTCGTTCCATACGCCCTGAAGATTTGCGGGAAGGGTTCCCGCACGGGAGCTTGAAATAAGCATATACCGTCCGAATTGGAAATACAGCGCCTCAAGGATTGAGCGGAGCCGTTTATCCCCTCCCTTATAGCCTTTTACAAGCTCATCTGCGGGCAAAGGCTCTCCGCCCGCATCGTTCAGACATATGCCGCAGCTTTGGAACAACGGGGCGTAATCCTCTTCATGTTCTTTATACAGACAATCATACCCCATTGATAACGCCTTGTCAAGTCTTTTTTTCACGGGGGCCTCCGGATCGACGCCGTTTCTGTAATTATCCTCGAATTTCGGGCTGTAATCGGTAGAGGCGGTCAGATAAACAAATACATTTTCCGCACCGCTTACCGCTAAAATTGATCCGTTTTCGGCGTTTACTTCTCCGTCGCTGTCTATTCTCAGTTCAAGAGCGTATCTCATTTGATTGTCGGGAATTTTTCCGATATATTTTATGGTTCCTTTCCCATTTTGGAAGCAATTTGCCGTTACTGTCCCCGAATCCTGTATCTCGCCTAAGTAAAGCTTAAGATTAAGCGCGCCTTTGACGGATGCGGAAAGCTTCACACAGATCACATTTGACGGATAATTGGCAAAAGCTTCGCGGGAATATACAATATCGTTCACAGTGAAACCGGTTGTGAACAAAGCTTTGTCCATGTCCAATACTCTTATGTAGTCTTTGACGCAGCTTTCGTCAATATCCTGTTCTATATAAAGATTGCAAAGCAGCTGATATGCGCCCGAACCGTCGGCAAGACCGGTAAGGTTGGGCAGCAGTTGAAGGGCTTCCTCGTATTTGTTTTCATAAAGAAGCTTTTGCACATCTTTTACATAAGGATAGCTGCTGGGCTTGTTTCCTCCGTAATAATCTGGGCGGCTTTTGGAAGGACCGCCTGTCCAGAGAGTTTTTTCATTGAGTACTATTTTTTCTTTTTTTATTCCGCCGAAAAAGCTTGCGCCCATATAGGCGTTCCCGATAGGCTGACATTCCTGCTCCCACTTTGTGAAGTCGCCGGGGGAGGTGAATTTAATGATATTGTTCAGCTTGTTCATCTTTTTTGCGCTTATGCACGTTTGTGCATATCCTTTCATTTTACTGATGTTGAAGTAACGATACGGAGGCTGTTGCCCGAAGCGGCGGCTTCGCCTTGCTTCTGTGTGAGTGTTAACGCGCCGAATTTATAGGTGGTTCACTTAATATTTGCGGCAGCATCGGGGCTTTGCCCCGAACCCCGCTTCCTTTTTGGTATCCGAAAAGGAAGCGAAAAAGACATTTGCGGCTTCGCCGCCTTTTTATTTTTATGCTTCTATTTCTTCCAGTTCCCTAAGCCACACGTCCCGACAGGCGTCGGAAGGCATTCTCCAGTCGCCTCTCGGAGACAGCGTCACCGATCCCACTTTTGGACCGTCGGGCATGCAGGAACGCTTGAATTGCTGTGAGAAAAATCTTCCATAAAAGTTTTTAAGCCATTTTAATATAACGGCTCTTTCATATTTGCCGCTTAGCGCGTAAACCGCCAGACGGTATATCTTTTTAGGAGCAAATCCCCACCGTACCGCGTAGTAGAGGAAAAAGTCGTGCAGCTCATACGGACCAACAAGGCCTTCGGTTATCTGGCTGATTTTTCCGTTTTCGGCCGGGAGCAATTCAGGGCTTACAGGCGTATCAAGAATATCATACAGCGTACTTTTTAATACCTCGTTTTCGGAGCTGTCGGCGTAAAAGCGTACTATATGGCGAACCAGAGTTTTGGGAACGCCAGCGTTCACACCGTACATGGACATATGATCACCGTTATAGGTTGCCCAGCCTAAAGCCAATTCCGACAAATCGCCCGTGCCTACTGTCAGACCGCCCGTTTCGTTGGCTATGTCCATCAATACTAAAGTGCGTTCCCTTGCCTGAGCGTTTTCATAAACCACATTGCGGTTGTCGGGATCGTGGTCTATATCTTCAAAGTGCTGCAATACCGACTTGGAGATATTGACCTCCCGAAGAGTAACTCCCAACGCTTCACAAAGGGCGACGGCGTTGTTTCTGGTTCTTTCGGTGGTGCCGAAGCAGGGCATGGTTACCGCAATAATGTCCTTTCTTGATCTTCCCGAAAGATCCATTGCTTTTGCCGAAACAAGCAGGGCAAGACAGCTGTCCAGTCCCCCCGAAATTCCTATCACCAAGCTTTTGGCTTTCGTATGGGAAATGCGCTTCTTAAGGCCGCTGCTTTGCATTAAAAGAATTTCCTCGCAGCGGCGGGATTTTCCGTCCTCATCGGAGGGAACAAAAGGAGTTCCGCTTATATAACGGGTCAGTTCCGTTTCTTCCGGTTCCATATCAAAATAAACCGCCTCAATATCTTCATAGGGAGGGAATACGGTGTTTTTCTGCCTTTCATAGGCTATTCGGTACAGGTCTATCTCAGTGGCGATAAGCCCGTTTTCAAACGGCTTGGTCTCGCAAAGAATCGTTCCGTTTTCGGCAATAAGACTGTGTCCAGAGAAAACAAGGTCGGAGGTGCTTTCCCCTTCCCCGGCCGAAGCGTAGACATAGCCGCAAAGCAGACGTCCGCTCTGCCCCTTAACCAGATTTCGGCGGTATTCGGCTTTTCCCACCATCTCATTGCTTGCGCTTAAATTAAGAATAATTTCGGCCCCGCTTCGGGCAAGCTTTACCGAAGGGGGATCGATTGCCCAAAGATCCTCGCATATTTCCACGCCGAAGGAGAATTCCGGCATCTGGCGGCATTTGAAAATAACGGGAGGTTCGTTGTTTTCGACAAAATTCCTTTTTTCGTAAAACTCGTTGTAATTGGGCAGATTCCTTTTTCCAGCAATGCCCAAGGTTTCGCCCCTGTATATTACTGCGGCGGCGTTTATAAGTTTTCCGTTTTTCACAATAGGAAGACCTAAAACAAAAATTATATTAAGGTCTTTTGTTTCGGATTTGATTCTTTCAAGCTGCTGTAAAGCGGATTCTATAAGCGTTCTTTGACCGAAAAGATCGCCGCAGGTATATCCCGTCAGGCAAAGCTCAGGGAGAGCCAGAAGCTTTACCTTTTTTTCGGCGGCGGCTTTTACGCAGGAGATAATGCTGTTGGCGTTAAAAACAGGATCGGCTACTTTTATTTCGGGAGTGGCGGCGGCGGTTTTTATAAATCCATGCTTCATTTTTTAATTGTTCCTTTCCTATTTTAGGGGCTGTCTGAAAAGCCGCAATTTGCACAATTTCTAATGACTGCGGACGCTTTCTGCGTCAAAAATGCTCGGAATACTT
>CANDLP010000011.1 GCA_947385505.1 uncultured Clostridia bacterium | reverse complement strand
TTATTTTACCTTTTTTTGTCTTTTTGTGCAACTTTTATTTTTCAAACAATGCCTAATTCCATTTCTTTTTCCGTTAAAATCTTTTTGCTTGTTTTCATGTCAATACTTCCTTTCTTTTGGATATTATTGACATTTACACGGTTCGTTATTCAGACTCGTAGCAAGAATAAGTAAGCAAAGACAAACAGCCGCTTAAGCGGCTGCTTGAGAAAGAGATGCGATTGCCAGACAATTCGGAGCGTCTTAAGACATAGCCGGTAATCCGCCCTTTTAGGGCGAGTTCAAACCACCAGCTCAGCTGGTGGTTTTGATTACTTGCTTTCCAAAGATCTTTTTGGTAAAAAAACCAAAATTTGTGCAGCAAATATGTCTCTAATGTGTTTTTTACCTTTTTCACCGGCACCATCAAATATCCATACTCATAAAGTGAGAATTTATCTCAACATTTGTGCGCTTGAGCTGTCAAGTTTTAAGTGTTATAATTTCATCAGCAAGGAAAAATTGCGAATACAAATCAAGGAGTGGTTTATATGACTATATCGCTTAGTGAAAACATTAAAAAATTACGTACAGAAAGACAGCTCACACAGGAACAGCTTTCGGAGTTCTTGAGTGTATCGCCGCAAACCGTCAGCCGTTGGGAAATCGGAAAGGTATCTCCCGATATTTCGTTATTGCCTGTCATAGCGGCTTATTTCGATATAAGCGTTGATGAATTGCTTGGAGTAACGGACAATAAAATCAACGAACAAATATCAGTACTGCTTTCCGAAAACGAGCGGTTAAATCATTATGGAAAAATCGACGGGAGCATTGCGCTGTTAAAAGACGGCGTGAAAAATTATCCTCACAGCGCGGAGCTTGCATATCAGCTTGCGTTTTCATTGAAAAACAAAAGCAATTCGATCCGTCAGAACAAGAGCGAACAAACGGCTCTTCTAAAAGAAGCAATTGCTTTATGTAAACGGGCAGTAAAACTTGACGACAAATCGACATGGGTTGAGTATGCGGCAAAAACATTGCTTTGTTATTGTTATTCGGAACTCGGCGATTTTGAGGGATCGCTGAAAGCGGCAGAGGAAATGCCTTCGGTGTGGTGCAGCCGTGAAGTTATTATTCCTAAGATTCATGCCAAGCATGACGCCTATATTCAATATCAGCGCAACCTTATAACTTTTTCGGATTTAACTGTAATTACGCTTTCACATCTTGCACGCGGCAAGGACATTACGCCCCAACAGTGCATAGAACTTTTGGAAAAGGCGATTAAAGTTGCTGACATTCTTACGGGAGATGACCATAAATTCTGCAATATGAGGATAAGCGTATGTTACAGGTGGATTGCACGGGAGTATTGTAAGCTGAAAAACGCTGATGCCGCGTTTAAGAATCTTGAGCTTGCGCTGAAATATGCGGCAATGTTTGAGGAGCGCCCCGAAAAATCCAAATACAATGCGTTTTGGCTTTCTGAAATAGAAGACGATAAATCCGATGACAGAAAGCTATGGGAAGAAACCGAATATGAACGTCTGCTAAAGGGGCTTGACGAAGCGCCGTTTGAGTTTATCAGAGATGATAAACGTTTTACGGAAATTATTCATAAAATCAAAGAACATATCTTTTAAAAAATTATTGTTTTCAGTGCTGTTAAAACTACGGCAAGTCAGCACAAAGAATTAAAAACAAAATCAAAAAGTGATATAACAAAAGCATTAACAAACAAATTACGATATCAACGATAGATAAATGATAAAATGGCATTTTTAAAAAAAGATGTAACAAAAACGTGTTTTTGTGATTTTACATTACATAAAGGTAAAAAACGAATTTATTTGGCGCAGACTGTTGAACTGTCTGATACTAATCCCTTTTTAAACTGCGGGATTAGTGCTTTGGGAGCAATCCCTTTTTTACCTGCGGATATTACGTCAGGTCAAAAAGGGATTAGTATGAAGGTTTTTTCCATAAAAATTTTACGTGAAAATCGAAAATATTATCGTCTGCTTATACCTTGGAAGCAGCCGTAGCCGCTGTTTTATGAAAACGCTTACGGCATTGCGTGGGAACATTTGGGGACAAGAGAAAACAGCGGTTTCGTCAGCTTCTGCGGTATAGAAATACTTTTTAACAAATTTGATCCGCGTCAAAGTACATTTTACCTCGAAATTTTAAACACGAAAAGCTGTGATCACGCAATGTAAGCGGTTGCAGCTTTTTGTGTTTTTGGAGGGATTTAATACCAACAACCATTTTAAAAAACAGATTAACTATTTTTTAAATACCATGACGCTAAAGCGGCATGGTGAGAGAGCAAAGCTCCCTCAGTTATTGTATTGAACTTAAATAACTTCCTCCTGCGGCGGTACTCCGGCGAAGCCGAAGTATCAGAATAAATTATGCAATTGAAAAACTCATAAAATTTCAAATTGAAATCCCAATTTTCTTATGATATACTAAATACAAGGTTAAGCGCTTATCCTAATAAAATCATAAGGAGTTTTTTAATGGAACAAAAATATACCGTAAATCAAGTTGCGGCAATGACAGGTCTTTCCACCCGCACAATCAGAAACTATCTAAGATCAGGGCTGATAAGCGGTGAAAAAACGGATGGAGTCTGGCTGTTTTCTGCGGAAGAATTTGCTGATATGCTGAGCAATCCTACGATTAAACCCGCTGTTAAAGCCAAAAGCAATGCTGTTATATTTGATTTTATCGCTGATGACAGAAAAAAGAACAACAAGATCTGCACCATTCTTGACCTATATGCTGATGAAAACGAAGCCGAGGCGGTCTCACAGTTTTTTTGCAGCGCCATAAATAACGATTATAATACGGCAGATTTGACATTCAAATATGAGAAGAACGGGAAAAATATTCGTGTTATTTTAAGCGGTGTCGAGGATGTTGTGGCGGACTTGATCAACAGATATTACAGCGAGTGACCGCATTAAGAATCTTTTTGGCAACAACAGCACAGCCTGAAAGTCGGGTTGTTAATACGCTCTCATAATGAGGGCGTATTTTTTATATCCGATTATCTTAGAACCTGTCTTCACAAGATATTGCACGCGTCTTTTCGGCAAATTTTGCAATACTGCGTCAAAAATCCTTGACGGGCGACAGCCCGACTGCTGATTTTTTCCTTGTCTTCGACAAAATTTGCTCGAAAATCCACGCATAAATCTTGTGAAGACAGGTTATTAGTATTAGATATATTTTCCAACGATACCGTTAATCGGTTCAAATTCAGTAAAACGGATTTTAATTGGTTAACAGTATTACAAAACTGTCACCCCCGCCGTTCCTTTTGTCACAAAAAAGGATTTTCACGGAAACCCGATTATGCTATAATAAACACAAGAAAATCCAACGATGGGAAAATGCTCCGCAAAATTTTGACGTAGATATATTCTCAGATGAAAGAACAGAAATAATATTATAAAAGAAAGGAACATAAAAAATGGCAATATTGGAAACGAAAAGTTTGAGAAAAACCTATCTCTCCCTGTTCGGAGGAAGCCAAGTGCAAGCTCTGACCGATGTTTCGTTCTCGGTTGAACGGGGGGAGTATGTGGCTATAATGGGCGAATCCGGTTCGGGTAAAACTACCCTTCTCAATATACTTGCCGCTTTGGATAAGCCTACCGGGGGACAAGTGCTGTTGGATGGGAAAAACGTAACCGATATAAAGGAAAAGGAGCTTTCCGCCTTCCGAAGAGATAATTTGGGTTTTGTATTTCAGGATTTCAACCTTCTCGACACCTTTACCATACAGGACAATATCTTTCTGCCGCTGGTGCTGAGCGGCAAAAGCTTTTATGAAATGAATGAAAGACTGAAACCGATAGCAAGGCGCCTTGAAATAACGGAGCTGCTCCAAAAATATCCCTATGAGGTGTCGGGAGGACAAAAGCAAAGAGCGGCCGTTGCAAGAGCTATAATCACAAATCCGAAAATAATATTGGCGGACGAACCCACGGGAGCTTTGGACTCCCGCTCCACGGACGGGCTTCTGAATATCTTTTCCGATCTTAATAAAGACGGACAAACCGTTTTAATGGTCACCCACTCCATAAAAGCCGCCAGCCATGCGGGAAGAGTACTCTTCATAAAAGACGGCCGGGTATTTCATCAGATATATCGGGGCGGCTGCGCCAATGAGGAAATGTATCAGAAAATTTCCGACACTTTAACGGTGATAGCGACGGGAGGTGAAAGTCATGAGCAATAAAAACGAAAAAAAGGTTAAAAAGCTAAGCAAAGGCTTTTATTTTAAGCTTGCCGCCGAAAACATAAAGAAAAACTCGAAAACATACATTCCCTTTATGCTGACCTGCATCATTACCATAGCGATGTTCTATATAATTCTTTCCCTTTCGGGAAACCCCGGAATAGAGGCCATGCGTGGAGCAAGCTTTATAACCATGTTTATGAACATAGGAAGCATAACGGTGGGAATCTTTTCGGTAATATTCCTTTTTTATACCAACAGCTTTCTCATAAAGCGGCGTAAAAAGGAATTCGGGCTTTTCAACATTTTAGGCATGGAAAAAAGACATATTTCCGTTGTGGTATTTCTCGAAATATTCTATACGGCGGCAGTAAGTCTTGTTATGGGGCTGCTGGGCGGGATACTGCTGGATAAGCTTATGTATCTGATAATATCCAAGCTGCTTAATGTTGAGGTAACATTGGGCTTCTACATTTCGGCAGAGTCTCTCCTCGTCTCGCTGATCTTTTTCGGAGCGATATTCTTTTTCATATTCCTTAATTCCTTAAGACAAATTTGTTTTTCAAATCCAATTGAACTTTTAAAAGGAGACTCCGTAGGAGAGAAAGAACCGAAGACCCGCTGGCTGATGACTTTTCTCGGACTTATCTGCCTCGGACTCGGCTATTATATTTCGGTGACAACAAAAGATATTGCCAGCGCCTTTGCTATGTTCTTTTTAGCGGTATTTCTGGTTATCGGGGGCACTTATATGCTGTTTACGGCGGGAAGCGTGTTCCTTCTTAAAGCTCTCAGAAAAAACAAGCGCTATTATTATAAAACCAAACACTTTATTTCAGTGTCGGGACTGATCTACCGAATGAAACAAAACGCGGTGGGACTTTCAAATATATGTATCCTTTCTACCATGGTACTGGTTATGATCTCATCCACATCCTGTCTAATGGCGGGAATGGAGGACATCTTAAAAGAAAGCTTTCCCTATGATTTATCGTTGGAGGTAAGGCGGGCTTATATGGGCGGGGACAGCGAGGAAAAGCTCAGGCAGTTTGACGAGGTAACGGATATAATTCAGGAATACGAAAAGGAAATTGCAAAAGCCGATATTTTTGACGTTATGGAACTGGTGGGTTATTTTGATGACGGCAAAACGTTTTTTGAAGGAATCTCCTCTCCGTATGTTCTTTCTTTTGTAACCGCCGCGGATTACAATAAAGCTTTTGGCAAAAGTCTTGTTCTTGAAAAAGGCGAAATAGCCGCCGCGCCCTACCGCAAAGACGACCGGAATTTTAACGCGCAAAGCGTTGATCTTTTCGGTATTGAGTTTAAGGTAAAGGAAAAACTTGATTACCCTTATCTGAGCAACGGCGATAACAATGTAATAGCCGAAAAAGCTGTTATAATACTAAGCGGCACCGACGCAATGAATGATCTCAGCGGCAAATACAACGATTATTTCGGAATATCGGATGAGGGCCGCCGCGGAGACAAAATAATAAATATTAACTTTTCTGCTGATGAGGACAGACAGTACAAATTGCTTATTCCGGAATTAACCGAGAAAACCGGCAGCTTTGTTATGCTGGTAAGCCGCGCGGAAGGTAAATACAACTTTCTTGACCTGTATGGCGGACTGTTTTTCTTAGGCTTGTTTCTGGGCGCGCTTTTTATTATGGCGGCGGTGCTTATAATTTACTATAAGCAGATTTCGGAGGGCTACGACGATAAAAAGCGTTTTGAAATAATGCAGAATGTGGGACTCAGCAAAAACGAAGTAAGAGCTTCAATTCATTCCCAAGTGCTGACCGTGTTCTTTCTGCCGCTTATTATGGCGGGCATACACATGACAGCGGCCTTTCCCATATTGCGGTCACTGCTTGAGGGTATGGGAATGACAAACACTCTGCTGTTTTTAGGCTGTACGGCGGTTAGCTTTCTGGTATTTGCGGCATTTTATATTATTGTGTATCTGATTACCGCAAGGTCGTATTACAAAATAGTCAGCGTGCGTCAGTGAGATTATTTTATAGATATAATGAAAAAGTTTTATGGACGACAAATTATGTGCGGTTCTTTTGGCGGGTTTCTGTATATTATGAATGTAAAGAAATGATGGTTTATCGGAATCGGAATAAAAAGTAAACTATATCTTTTAAAAAAGCTATACTAAAAATTTATTATATCATTGACTTTTACCTGTAAATAGACTATAATAATTTGGTTATAAGAAAAAGTACAAACATTACAGGCGAGGGTTGAATTTTATGAAACAATTAAAGAAGATGTGGGGAGATTCATGTTTTGACCGTTACTTTTTCGGGATTCTGATTTCGATCGAGCTTCTTATGTCCTTTACTTTTTTAGGGTATATTCATATTCCGCCGATTTCTATTACTATTGCATACTTGCCAATCCTTATTACAGCATCTCTTTACAGTCCCGCCCAGTCTGCTTTTATAGGCTTTGTCTTCGGAGCCGCAAGTATGTACAAGGCTTCCGCCTCCTATGTTATGCGGACGGACGCGGTGTTTTCCCCGGTTCTAAGCGGCGATCCCTTAGGAAGTATTTTGCTCAGCGTAGTGACACGCATGCTTTTAGGTTTTATTGTCGGATTGGCTTTTTCATTTGCCCGCAAGCATAAATATTATTGCATTTGGATCGGCGTTATCTGTGCGATTGCGCCCAAGTTCCATTCGCTGCTTGTCTATACGGCTATGGGGCTGTTGTTTCCTGAGCTTGGGTATCATTACTATTCGGCGTTTCAGCTGGATTTGGACGATGTGTTATTTATGGTGATTTGCGTTGTTATAGTGGAACTGATATGGGCTTTTTATAAAAGCGCCGCAGTTCAAAATCTTAAACGCGGCATAAATCAGGCTGTAGACAATCCATATGTGTCCCGGAAAATCAACTTGTTTTTTTTGGTATTTGAATTATTTTTGTTTTGTATGGCGGTATTTGCGGCGGATTATTTTTCCCAAAGGGAATCCTATATGCTGGAGCAGCACGGTGTCACCGTATCAAACGCCATTTCGTCGGATTTGCTGCTTTTGCAGATTCAGTTTCTGATTGCATCGCTTTCACTGAATATTATTTCGGTAATCGTGCTGTTTGGAATTTATAGGTATATGTCTTACATAGAATATCGTTTGGAGATGGACTCGCTGACCGGTGTGATGGGTCGCCGAATGTTTCTCAGCCATTGTGAAAAGGCTCAGAAAGGTAAAAATGCCGAGCATAGACAAACCGGATGGTTTCTGTTTGTCGACGCGGATTATTTTAAATCTATAAATGATACGTTAGGTCATTCTGTGGGCGATACGGTTTTAAAAGCAATTGCGGAAAGCTTGCAGGCTGTTGTCGACGAAGAAGGTAAAGTCGGCAGGCTCGGCGGAGATGAATTTGCGGTTATTATTGAACAGCCGCTTTCAAAATCGGAGATAGAGCGGCGGCTTGATCAATTTCTTGAAAGCATATCGCAAACGATTCCTGACGCAAAAGTCAGCTGCAGCATTGGCGCTTATCAATTTGTTTTCCCGCAGGAAATGAAACATTTGCTGGTAGAAACCGATGCGATGCTGTATAAGGCGAAAGAAAACGGACGGGCGTGTTATGCCGTGAAAGAGATTCAGGAGTCATGAGTACTTTCGACTTAACGGCTGCTGTGGTTAAATGTTACAAAATAAAAGTCGGACGAATTCAACCCTTTGAAACCGAAAAATAAAGGCTTATACTAATAACCATTTGAATTGTGGATAAAATCCACAATTCAAATACTTCGGCGAAGCCGAAGTACCGCCGAAGGCGGTGGTTATTAGTATTACTTATTTTTCGCACACAAAGTTGTTGGATTCGCCTTTTTTGTCCATTGTATTATTCTTTGAAAAAATATAACCATTGTGCAAATTGCTGAAAATAAAAAAATAACAATATTTTTTCAAAAAAATAAAGGAAACCGCCTCATTAAAAATGTATATATAATTAAGGGAAAATATCAGTTTCCGTCGAATAAAAAAGGAGATGAGAACAATAGAAAACAATATGCTATCCGCACAACAAGCTATCCCAAGAGAACAGACCTGTAAAAACGAAGCACAGATGCTTTCCCCATACGCTTTCCAAAGCATAAACGCAAGCGGCCGCCGAAGGGAGGAACCGCCCTGTCCTATCCGAACCGACTTTCAGCGGGATCGGGACCGAATTATTCATTGCGGAGCTTTTCGAAGGTTAAAGCATAAAACTCAGGTTTTTTTGATTCCCAAATCCGACCATTACCGCACACGCCTTACCCACACTCTTGAAGTAGCGCAGATAGCCAGAACCATTTCAAGAGCACTGCGCTTAAACGAAGATCTGACCGAAGCCATAGCCTTAGGCCACGACATAGGGCATACGCCGTTCGGACACGACGGGGAAAGAACCTTGAACGAGCTTTGCGGCGGTTTTAGGCACTACGAACAAAGCGTAAGAGTATGCGAGGCAATAGAGCGGGAAGGAAAAGGGCTTAACCTGACCGAACAGGTAAAGGACGGCATACTCTGTCACACCAATAAGACCGCCGCCACTTTAGAAGGGCGGGTAGTAAGGCTTTCCGACAAGATCGCATATATAAATCACGATATTGAGGACGCCATAAGGGGCGGCGTGTTAAGGGAAGAAGAGCTTCCGGACGAAGCGACAGAGGTGCTGGGTCACACAAAAACACAGCGCATAACTGCTCTTGTAAGCAATATTATAGCCGTAAGCGCGGGAAAACCCGAAGTGGGGTACGGTGAAGAGGTCAAAAAAGCCCACGATATATTAAGGGAATTTATGTTTTCTCAGGTATATTACACCAAAGCCAATACTTCGGAAAAAGAAAAGGCCTGCCATGTGGTGGAAAGCCTTTTTGAATATTACACAAAGCGCCCCGGCGAAATGCCGAAGCTGTATCTTAATATAGCCGAAAATAACGGAACCGAAAGGGCTGCCGCCGATTATATATCGGGTATGAGCGATGATTACGCAGTTGATCTTTTTAAAGAACTGTTTATACCTAAACCGTGGATTTCCTTCTGAATTTTGAGAACTTGTTCCAATAGGAGAGGTGTGCGAATTTTCGAGCACAATTTTGTCTATGGCAAGGCAAAATTTGCCGAAAAGACGTGCGCCTGTCCTTTTGGGACAAGTTCCGGTTTTTCGGAGGCAATAACATTACTTTGTCAGGGCTTTAATCTGTCACCTCGTATCTTTTTAAATCCACCATGAACACCGACCCTTTTCCCGCCTCCGACTCGGCGTAAATCTTATGACAGAGTCTTTCCGCCGTAAGACGGCACAAATACAGCCCAAGCCCCGTGGATTTTTTATCCGCCCTTCCGTTATATCCCGTAAAGCCTTTTTCAAAGATTCTCGGAAGGTCTTCCTTTGCTATGCCTATGCCAGTGTCGGCGATCTTAAGAAAAAGATCGTCGGTTACGGAAATAGCCACCTGCCCCTTTTCGGTATACTTAACCGCGTTTGAAAGAAGCTGCTCCACCATAAAGGAAAGCCATTTTTCGTCGGTTATTACCTTAACATGGACGCTTTCGTATTTCAGACCTATGTGTTTTCTTATAAACTGCGGGGCAAATTTGTGGACTGCCTGTTTTATAATCGGGTCAAGCTCATATTCCTTAAAGACAAAGTCCGAGCCTTCTCCCAATCTTATATAGTTCAATACCATTTCCACGTACTGTTCCACCCTGAAAAGCTGTGAAGACAGCGCCCTGTGCTCCTCGGTATCTTCTCCCTCCAATATCATACGGATTACCGAAATGGGAGTTTTTATCTGGTGTACCCATGTGGTGTAATACTCCATGCTTTCCCTGAGAGCCTCGTCCCTTTTGGTTATCTCGCTGTCAAGAGCCTTTTTTAAGGTGAATATCATATTCTGATAGTCTTCTTCAAGGGGCGTTTCGGACCTTTGGAGAACTTCGTCGGTAAGCGTAATGCTGTCTATGACTTTTTTTCTTTCCCGATATCTTTTCGCGTAATGGGCAAAGCGAAAAGCGCCGATCGTCACACACATTGCTCCGCAAAGCCCGAAGGCGTAATAAAGTCCCTCGGATTCAAGCCCGTACAGATAAAATACTGCGGCACAAATAATAAACGCCGCGGCAAACAAAAGCAAAATATATCGGTGTTCTTTAATATATTTTATAAGAATCACAAAAAGGTTTTCTTTTTTCACAAAAAAGCTCCTTATTCAACGATATAGCCTATTCCCACCTTGGTGGCGATAAAATCGGGGAGTCCCGCGCTGTCCAGCTTTTTTCTGAGCCTTGTGACGTTTACCGTAAGTGTGTTTTCCTCCACATAGGAATCCATCTGCCAAAGCTTTATCATAAGCGTGTCGCGGCTTACCGCTTTTCCTTTGTTTTCCATTAGAGTCCGCAGTATTCGGAACTCGTTTTTGGTAAGCTCAATCCTCTCTCCGTTATAAGTCATGGAAGCGTCGTTCAGATTGAGCACAGCGCCCCTGTGCTCTAAAATGGGGATTTTTCCCGCCATATCATAGGTGCGTCTTAAAACCGCCTGTATCTTGGCGGTCATCACGTCAAGATCAATAGGCTTGGCTATAAAATCGTCGCCGCCCATATTCATAGCCATTACTATATTCATATTGTCGGAGGCGGAGGAAACAAAAATTATAGGCACATTGGAGATCTTTCTTATCTCCGTGCACCAATAATAACCGTTGTAAAAGGGAAGCGATATATCCATCAGCACCATATGCGGATCAAACGCGGTAAATGCTCCTATTATATCCCCGAAATCCCTTGCGCAGTTCACTTGGTTGCCCCATGCCTCAATATGCTTTTTCATTTGGTCGGCAAGCTCCGCGTCGTCCTCCGCTATCATTATCTTATACATTTCGTCTTGTCCTTTCTTGTTCCTGTGTAACCGTGCTGCCATGTTCACGTATTTACGCTGTATTTTGCGCTCAATTGTTTCTCTTTGAAACGAATACCTCCGCGCCGTCCAGCTTCAATTCTCCTCTCAATACTATTATCTCGGCAGTATGCTTTGTATTGGAAAGACCTTTTACGGTCAAAAAATGTCTTCGGTTTTCCGTTTTGAGAATCGGTATGTTTTCAAAAGTCTGGCGGTTCAGCGCCTTAGTATCGGCGCAAAGCTCTCTTTTTGAAAGGCTTGTCCACGAAAGGTCGGGAGAAGGAGTTTCGAGCTTTTTTCCGTCCAGCAAAAGCATTATCAGAGCGTACTCGTTCTCTCCGAAAAGCGCAAAGCCCGTACCCGAAAAAGTGAACTTAAAGCCCGCGCCCGCTTTTCCCGCCGATAAAGTGCGCTTGTAGTCGGAAAAACCGCTCATAAGCCTGTGCTCCCAGCTTCCGTAATATTAAAATTCGGGATCGGTGTCGTCAAAACGATTTACATAAGGAAATATATCGGTTTCCTCCGCTTTGAAATCAAAAAAGCGGTTTTGTGCGTAATAGCTGTAAAATGCCGCTCTTCCCGCGGAAATGCAATAATCGCCGCTGTGACCATAAATAAGCTTATCGTCGATATAATATTTCGTTTTGTCGTATAAAGCGGAAATTTTCAGGCTGTGAGGAAGGCTTAAGTCAAAGTCTCCGAAATATGTATACTCGTACACCGCTTTGACAAAATCGTTTTCCCGCACCGCAATTTTTCCGTTTTGGTAAATCAGGAGAGAGTATCCGCTTATGCCCTTGCAGGCCGAATTATACCTCAGTCCTATTCCCGCGAAGTTTTCATCGGGCGTATTTGAAGGAGCAAGCAGCGTTTTGGCGCTTACTGAATAATTAAACCATCTGTCGTCGCCGAAGCTTGTGACAGGAAGCGGAGTTGCGCCCCACTCCTCCGCTTTAGTATCCGGCGTTATAATCTGAGTCAATGCCATTTTGCCGTTAAAATCGGTTATCTCAAAAGCGCCCCCCTGATCGGTGGTATATTTGGGAGTTCCCGAAAACATATCGAGCCGTTTATCGGAACAGTTAAAATCATCACAGTAGGGAAGAGAAAGTATTTTTGAACCTATAGACTTGAGCTTGGGAGCCTTTACCCTGAGAGTTGACAATGTTACCAAAGAATAAGGCTTGACATTTACACAAAAACTGTACCCGTTGTCCGACTTTATCGGCGTTATTTCGCCGATTTTTTTAAAATAGTTTTCATCAAAGGCAATATTTTCTTCAAAAGCGCTTTGCTTACAGCCCCTCGTTTCCCATATCTCAAGAGCGGTTTTCGACTTTTCGAGACCGCTTATATTTATCTCGTACACTTTTTCAATGTTTTCCGAATTGCAAATAACCGCGCTGTAATCTCCCGTTTCGGTATCATAGGCGGCCATGCAGCTTTTTACGGTATTTATCAGTGCATGACCGTCGCCGCCCTTTTCTCCGTCACAGATACAGGCAGAATCCGCAAACGCCCAGTCTTGTTTAATAAAAAGCGAAAAGTGAAGAGCCATATAAAATCCGCTTTCCAATCCGTAACAGCCGCTCCACGGCTCCTTTGCGGAAATAAGCTGCTTATACCCGAAAGTAACTCCGTCGTAATAGGCGGCAGCAACCGGCTGAAATTCGTACATCGTCATACAGCCGCATGGGTACATTGCGATAATCCTGTCCGCTATGTCGAGAACGCCGTTTATGCCGCTTAACCCCGAACCGTCAAAACGGCTTGTGCCTTTGGAGTAGCTCATCGGGGGACAGCCCTCGCTGAACCATATTTCTTTTTCATATTTATCCGACATTATGCGAATATTTTCGGAGCAGTGGCTTGTATAATGGCTCCCTATTATATCTACGGCGGACAGTAGTTCTTCGTCCTCAAGCATAAGGTCGGCAATCCGCCAGTTTCCTTCTTCGTCCGCCGCCACAATTTTTATTTTGGAAAAATCGTAAAGACAATCCGTTTCTTCTTTCAGTTTTTTTGAACAGTATTTAATCCATTCCGGCTCCAATTCTCTTTCGTTGCGGTTTGGACTGATGCAGTCGAATTTCAGCCCCAATTCCTTATAAGCGGCGTTAAGGGTATCCTTAAACCATTTATAGCGGGCTTCGTACCTGTCGGCTTCAACATTGGCGTCGGATACCCATTTCGGCTCGCTCCAATAAAGCATATCCAAAGTAAGATCCGGATTTATCTTTTTTGCGTCCGCCGCAAGTATAAAAGCCGCGCCGCGCCTTACTTGGGCTTTCTCCTCCCGATATCTTTTGACGCATGGCTCGGTGCCTGAAGATGAGTTTATATCGGAACCCAGTTCAACCTTCAGATGACGGATATTAAGTCCGTTTTCACCGAAAATAAGCCGCATTATTTTCCAATAGCGCTTCGGATGATCGATTTTATAGTCAAGCAAAAGTCTTGAAGAATTGTTTGCGCTTACCATTCCAAAACCGCGGAACAGCTTGTTTTTATATTTAGTTTTGTTTTTTTCGATATTTATTTTTATATTCATTTTATTACATTTACCTCGCAGCCGTCAAAAAGCTCTTTTGTTGTTGATATGATTATCCTGTCGCCGAAGCTTATTCCGGAAATTACTTCGCAGTATCCGTCCTCGGTTCTGGCTTCGCTGACCTCGGGAAAAATCTGCCGCGCAAAGCTTCGCTTGGTGCCGTTTTTTTCGGCGGTGTAAAGCACATAAACGCCTTCTTCCAGTTTTTCTTCGGATATAGCGGTTTTTTCCGTAAAATATTGCATAATATTTCCATTCTCATCGGTCGCGGTTACAGAAAAAAGCTTGGTTTCCACTCCCGACGCCTGAACTTGCGGCAGTAAAGAAATATGTATTTTTTCGGCGAAAAAGGTAAGAAAAAGCATTACCGCGAAAAACATCACCGTAAATATCAAAGTGATTTTTTTTGAAATATTTTTCATGATAATTCCCCCAATGTAAGACCTTTTTCAAGACTGTCGCTGAAAAACAAATACAGCAAAAGCACCGGTATGAGAAATATAACCGCCGAAGGAAACAATACCGCGCCGGTATAGCTTCCCGCCTCGGAAATGAACACGGACATGGTTTTAAGATTTTTATCGGTGAGGAACAGCATAGGCTGCTCCACCATATTCCAGCATTCGGCGAACACAAACAATGCCACCGCAAAGATACACACTCTTAGCTGAGGTATAACGCTTACGAGTATCACCCGAAAAATCGAGCTGGTTTCCAGCCTCGCGGCTTCTATCACAGACGAGTCGGTATTTTTCATATACTGGTGCATTACCACCGCGCCGAAGGGCGAGAATATCATGGGAAGTATAATCCCCCACGGCGTATTCACCAGTCCCATATCCCTCAGCCCTATATAATTGGGAAGTATTGTCACCTGTAAAGGCATCATCATCAGAATTATGTAGAAAATAAAAAGTATGCCTTTTCCTCTGAATTTCGCCCATGTAAAGCCAAACGCACACAGTATCACCACAGGAAGCTGCGCCAAAGTTATCGCCGAGGCGTACAGAACGCTGTTCCAGAACATGGGATAAAATACAAAGCAGTCGAAAAGCAGATCCTTATAGCCGTCCGCCGTAAATCCTCCCTCGGAGTAAAAGGAGAAAAATACCGTAGCGGCAACGGGAAGCAAAAACACCCCCGACAGAAGGAAGAATATTATTCCAATAAGCTTTTTCATTGACAGTACCTCTTTTGAAGCGCCATTCCTCCCATCACTATTCCGAATATCAGGAGGGAAGTTAAAACGGCGGATGTGGCTAAGCTTTGATAATCCAATTTAAGGAAATTGTTGTTCATATAGTACTGTAAGGTATAGCTGTGGTCGGGAGGATAATTTGTACCGTAATACAGATAAATTTCTTTGAATATTTTAAAGCTGTTTACTATGGTAAGAAGGGATACAAAAAATACGGTGGGCATTACAATTGGGACGGTTATTTTTTTGTGCAATGTAAAGGTTCCCGCCCCGTCCAGCCTTGCCGCTTCAAAAAGAGCGGGGTCCACGGCGGTAAACGCCGCGGTGAGAAGGACAATACATATTCCCGTATTTTTCCATATAAAAAGAAGATAAACCGGAATTACCGAGTCAAAGGAAGCGAAAACGCTGTGCCATATCAGCGCTATGCTTGCGGTAGGTATTACAAGGGGGAGGACAAAAGCCGCCCGCGTTTTCCTTATCCATTTGATACCGTAAGACAATACCAGAGAAATAATCAAGGCGAGAATTATTACTATGGGTACGCATATCACTATCAGCAGCAGGGAATTTTTCAGGGCAAGAAGGAAATATTTGTTGGTAAGAGTATCCATGTAGTTATCGAAGCCCACAAAATTTCTTCGGAACTGGTTGTCGATAAGAGAGTAATAGACAACTCTTATAAACGGCGCCGCAAAGAACGCCAAGGTTCCAAGCAGGCTCGGCGCAAGGCAAAGAATACATTTCACGTTCCAACTCAGATGTTTTTTTCTTTTTACTTTCATAGCCGGCTTCCTTTTATAAGTGATTTTAGGATCTGTCTTACAGGATTTGTGCGTGGATTTTCGGGCAAATTTTGTCGAGAACAGCTTATGCAAAAAGAAGCCCGTAGCAATACCTGACGTATTTTAAGGGATTCCAACGCAGCATCGGCAAAATTTGCCGAAAAGGCGCGTGCAATATCTTGTGAAGACAGGTTCTTAATTCGAACAATCCGAAAAGATCATAGCCAGATTCTTTTCGGGATCGTCGAGAAATCTTTTGGTTATCTGGTAATGCTCGGTTTGTTTATAAGGCGTAGGGCGTATTCCTCCGTCGGAAAAGACAAGTATTTCGGAATCGGGCATTGCCATAAGAATGGGAGAATGAGTTGCGATTATAAACTGAGAATTGTCTTTTACCAGTTCTCCTATACGCCTCATAAGGGTCAATAGGCGCAAAGGCGATAAAGCCGCTTCGGGTTCGTCAAGGATATAAAGGCCTTCGCCGAAAAATCGGTTTTGTATTATAGCGAGAAAGCTTTCCCCGTGAGATTCCTTATGGAGCGATCCCCCATAGG
>CANDLP010000010.1 GCA_947385505.1 uncultured Clostridia bacterium | reverse complement strand
TTTAGTTCTTGCTATATTGTTTAAACTTTTATTGGATTGCTATAGGTCAAAAGATAAGCAGTTTAAGAAAAACCAAAAACCTGACGCAGGAAGAATTGGCTGAAAGGCTCGATGTATCGGCGCAGGCGGTTTCAAAGTGGGAAAACGATATTTCCTGCCCGGACATAATGCTTTTACCGAAGCTGGCGCAAATTTTTAACGTTTCTACGGATAATCTGCTTGGCTGCGAACCTGAAATGCCTGTTCAGCTGGTACCCGAAGAGAAGAGAAAAAACATTGAAAACATGGTGCTGAGAATTATTGTAAATTCAAGCGGCGGAGATAAGGTAAAGATGAATCTCCCGATGGCACTTGTTAAAACAGGTGTGGAAATGGGGCTGAATATGTCACAGGTGTCAGGGGTAGAATCCTTCGGAAAAGGAATCGACCTTGACAAGATAATGAGTATGGTGGACAAAGGACTGATTGGAAAGCTTCTTGAAGTTGAAAGCAGCAACGGGGATTTAGTGGAAATTATAGCGGAGGAAATATAATCTGAAGGTATGAAGATTATTATAAACGATTCCGATAAGGAAATAAAGATTAAATTGCCCTATCATCTTGTTTTTAACAGCCTATCGGCGACGGTCCTGCCGAAGGTGATAAATAAAAATGCGGAATCGGAAGGGGTAATAACAAGCAAACAGCTTAGGCAGCTGATGCGGGAGCTTAGCAGATTCAGGAAAAAGCATAGAAAATGGGTGTTGGTAGACATTGAGAACGGGGAGACAGGGGAAAAGGTTGTGATAACGCTTTAGGAAAGAGAAGTGGAGCTTGTAAAGTTTTTTTCAGATTGTGGGGCCACCGGAGATATTTAGGGCGTGTTCACATATAACTCAATACGCATCTTTTCGGCAATTTTTGCATTGCGGTCAACAAAATTATGCCCGAAAATCCGCATATTGATTTTATGTGGACACGCTCTATTACAATCCGCTCTTGACCACAATGTCATGCTTGTTACTCGTTTCTAAAAAGCAAATGCTTTTATCCGGCACACTCTAAGAAAATTTGTGGACTTTTTTCATTTATTATGCTATAATAACTACATAATATGTTTTAGGGCGTATCTGATAACAAAGCAATTTAGTGCAATTTCGCTAAATGCGTGACGATTAGAAGAAAAAACGCAGGTGTATTTGAGTATTCCGAACACTTTTGACGCGGGAAGCGTCCGCAGTTAGTAGAAATTGTGCAACTGCGACTTTTCGGATAGCTCCCAATTAAGACATCACCCCACAGAAATGCCCTTATAACTGCACAATCTTTGTGAGGTATTGACCTGAAAGAGGTGACGCTGTGAATATTGTTGAAATAATCGAAAAGAAAAGGGATAAAAAGGAACTTACGGAGAAGGAAATACGCTTTTTTATAAGCGGCGTTTGTGGCGGATCAATACCGGATTATCAGATCAGCGCTTTTCTTATGGCGGTCTGCATAAACGGAATGTCCGACTCGGAAATAGCGGTTTTAACGGACGCTATGGCAAAAAGCGGCGACAGTGTCGATCTGAGCTATATTGAAGGGATAAAAGTGGACAAGCATTCAAGCGGCGGAGTAGGCGACAAAACGACACTTGTTGTTGCTCCTATGGCGGCGGCCTGCGGACTTCCGGTGGCAAAAATGTCCGGACGAGGATTAGGTTTCAGCGGTGGGACCATTGATAAGCTGGAATCTATACCGGGCTTTCGTACTTCTCTTTCGGAGGAAGAATTCATACGCTTTATAAAGCGGGACAAAATCGCGCTTATGGGGCAGACAAAAAACGTGGCTCCCGCCGACAAAAAGCTGTATGCTTTACGTGACGTTACCGGAACGGTTCCCAGTATTCCGCTTATTGCCGCGAGCATTATGAGCAAAAAATTGGCATGCGGTTCGGATTCCATTGTGCTTGATGTAAAATGCGGATCGGGGGCGTTTATGAAAAGTCTTGACGACGCAGTTTTGTTGGCGCAGAAGATGGTCACGATAGGCGAAAGGAACGGAAGACGGGTGTACGGTATTGTTACCAATATGGATCAGCCGTTGGGAAACGCAGTAGGCAATGCCCTTGAAGTAAAGGAAGCCGTGGAGACACTTAAAGGAAAAGGACCAAAAGACTTTACGGAGCTTTGTTATATAATAGGCTCATATATGCTGGTTGCAGGGGAAAAGGCTAAGGATACCGATGAGGCGCGGAAAATGCTTGAAGCCTCCGTATCGGACGGAAGCGCTTTGGAAAAATTCCGCAGGTTTGTTGAAAATCAAGGCGGCGATCCGTCAATAACCGAAAATTACGGGCTTTTACCCTCCGCCGCCGTAAAAAAAGTGCTTATATCTCCCTGCGAGGGCGTTATATCCTACATTGACGGCGAAAAAACGGGGGCGGCGGCAGTAAGCGCAAAAGCAGGGCGGCTTTCAAAAACGGACAAAATTGATTTTGGAAGCGGATTTGTTCTGCTTGCCAAAATCGGTGACATGGTGGAAAAGGGACAGCCGCTGGCGGAGATATACGCTCCAGATGAAAAATCGGCGGAAGAAGCGGAAAAAAGGTTGTCCGAGGCTTATTCCTTCAGCGAAGCGGCGGAAGTAAAGCCGATGCTCTTGGCTTATACGGACAAGGAGGGGATATATTTTGATAAAAACAAGCGTTGCTGACTGCGGTTATAAAGAGCTGACGGAAAAGGCGAAGGAAGCTATGGAAAACGCTTACTGTCCTTATTCGGGATATAGGGTGGGGGCGGCGGTTATGACTTCCGACGGAGACATTTATACCGGCTGTAATATTGAGAATGGAAGCTACGGAGCGTCAAACTGCGCCGAAAGAACGGCTGTGTTCAAGGCGGTCAGCGAAGGGAAAAGAAAAATAACCGCTGTTGCTATCTGTACGGACGAGGGCGGGGAGACGCCGTTTCCATGCGGGATATGCAGACAGGTGTTAAGCGAGTTCTGCGCTCCCGACGCTAAGGTAATCATTTGTGACGGAAAGAATAACTGTTACAGCTCGGAACTTGCGGAGCTTTTGCCTTATTCTTTTCAGTTTAACAAAATATAAATAAGAAAGGAAGGAAATACTATGAAAAAAGCTGTCAGATCGTGCGCTATTATTTTGGGTGCAGTTACCTTGCTGACCGCCTGCGGCGGAGAGCGGGAAAGCAATCTTGTCGGTACGGGAGCGGAAATTCCCGAATACGAAATAGATTCCAGAGAATTGCCTGAAAGCGAGGCGCTCAGTTTTGTAAAGAATATGAAAATCGGCTGGAATCTCGGCAACACACTGGATGCGGATACTAAAACGTCAATGGAGCAAGCCTCCGAAACCGCCTGGGGTTCCCCTGTGATCACCGAGGAAATGATAGACGATATTTACACCGCAGGCTTTAACACAATACGCATACCCGTAACCTGGCACACTCACGTTGACGAAAACCTGAACATTTCCGACTACTGGATCGAGAGGGTAAAGGAGATAGTGGACTATGCCTATAAGAGAAAAATGTATGTTATAATCAATATTCATCATGATATAGTGAAAAATTATTACTATCCCTCATATGAAACCCTCGACAATTCGCTGAAATTCTCAAACGCGGTCTGGAGCAGACTTTGCGATACATTTAAGGATTACGACGAGCATCTTATATTTGAATCGATAAACGAGCCACGTTTAAAGGGAACAGACAACGAGTGGTGGCTGGACACAAGCAGCGAACTCGCAAAGGAAGCCATCGACTGTATAATGCAGTGTAATCAGGCGTTTGTGGATTTAGTCAGGGCGAGCGGCGGAAAAAATGAGACACGCTATCTTATGACACCAAGCTACTGTGCTTCGCCTGTATACGCCTGTGATGATTTGTTCAGCCTTCCCGACGACCCCGCCGGCAGGACAATCGTTTCGGCGCACGCCTATGAGCCGAATCAATTTGCCCTTTCGGGCGATATGAACTCCGACTCTTTTGCAGTGGGCAGATCAAGCGCTTCAATAAAGAACGTTATGGATATGCTGTACGAAAAATACACATCTAAAGGAATCGCCGTCGTAATGGGTGAATTCGGAAGCCGCAATAAAAACGAAAATCTTGAATCAAGAATAGACCATGCCGCTTATTATGTAAGCGAAGCGAGAGCGGCGGGGATAACCTGCATATGGTGGGACAATAACGCTTTTACAGGAAACGGAGAGCTGTTCGGACTTTATGACAGGAACGCCATGGAGTGGAAGTATCCCGATATTGCCATTGCGCTTATGAAAAACTGTGAATAAAATTATTGGAAACTCTACAATATCAGTATTAAAGGAAATTTTTAAAATGCAGATACGTAAATCTGTTTTTTTCGATTGCGCACAAGCCGTCCAGCTTTATGACAAGGTGACTTTATACCTTGAAAACAATATAAATTATCCCAATTGGGTTCACAAGGTTTATCCTTCGTCGGATACGGTGGAAAAAGGAATAAAAGAAGGCAGTCTATTTGTCTGTGAAAATGATGGAAGGCTTATCGGAGCGTTTTTGCTGAATACAGATCCCGATGGGGACTATTCCGCCGGAGATTGGACTGCGGAGCTTGCCGAAGGGGAGTATACGGTAATTCACGCTCTGGCTGTGGATCCTGATTTCGGCGGAAACGGGATCGGAAAGCGTATGGTGAGATTTTGCATTAATTACTCAAAAGAGAAGGGATATAAGGGTATTAGACTTGACGCTGTGCCGAAAAATACACCGGCAAGGAGAATGTACGAGAGTATGGGATTCCGGTTCGTCGGGGAAAGGGATTTAAAGCGGTACGAAACGGGAATACCAAAGTTTGCTCTATATGAGTACAATTTTTAAATATTAAAAAAGTAATTGTTGATTGACTATAGCAATCCAACGAGAGTATAACCTCTTGACAAAGGCGCCCAATAAAAGAATGAGGGGATATATGTTAAAGTAATTCAATAATGAAAGCGTAACCAATTTATCGGCTGTAGTATTGGAATTAGTGATTGACGCGTTTTACCCGTCAATATCCGATCTAAAGCCCGTTGATACAAAATGAAAAATGTGATATAATGAGGAGAAAAACATGACGCATCGGAAAGAAGATAAAATAGGATCGGATTATAAAGGAGTGCCTATACTTATGGACAGAACATATGAGAATAATAAAACACGCGAACCGGTATTATATATAATCACGAACCTGTTGTGACTCCGAAGAAAAAACGAAAAAATCCGTGGAATATGACAAAGAACTTTATAAGCAACGCAATATAATTGAAAGATTATTTAGGCGGCTTAAAGCATTCAGGCGAGTTTTTACTCGTTACGATAAATACGATTATATTTATTTGGCTTTTATTCAATTTGCTTGTTGCGTTGTTTGGCCGAAATAGTGTCAACATCCCCTAAACATTGACGCAAGACGCAGAGGAAAATAAAAAATATCAAGGAAAAAAGCACAGCAACGTAGGATATAATATTTTTGAAGCGGAGATTTTTATATTTGCTTCAAGTATTGTGTAAATGTTTGCTTGGGGAGCAATAATAGTGTGATGGTATAAAAAATAAGAAAAATTTAAAAAAGCTATTGACATATCAAAAAAAATAAGCTATAATATTCAAGTCGGCAATCCACAAGCTTCGCACTGCGGCTTTGTGAATAGTTTATTAAACTGTTAAACGATGAATAAACACAAGCAGACTTGCTCTCACCCTCAGCCTTAAGCGAAAGGGTTGTTTACTTCGGGAATTCGTATGTCGTATCTTACTTGTTTTACGCATATTTACGGAATTTCACGGCGTGAGGGCAAATTAGCCTTTACGTCTTTTTTACGGCATTTTTGCCGTAATAATATAATACAAACTATTTTTGAAAGGAAGTGTTATCCATAGCCGCAAAACAACCCCTCATCAACGAGGAGATCCGGGAAAAGCAGGTTCGCGTTATAGGTCCTGACAATGAACAAATGGGGATCATGTCCTCGGATGACGCATTGCAGAAGGCGATCGATTCCGATCTTGATCTTGTGCTTATCGCACCCCAGGGAAATCCCCCCGTTTGCCGTATTATGGATTACGGCAAGTATCGATTTGAACAGGCGAAAAAGGAAAAGGAAGCCAGAAAAAATCAGAAACAGTCGGAACTTAAGGAAGTAAGCATGTTCCTTAATATCGACACCAATGACTTTAACCGAAAGGTGTCCCAGGCCGTAAAGTTCCTGCAGAACGGCGACAAGGTGAAGGTAAAGATCCGCTTTAAAAGGGCGAGAGAGCTGTCCCATATGAATTTGGGCGAGGATCTGATGAAGCGCTTTATGGAAGCTGCTTCAGAATTCGGAGCGGCAGATAAGCCGTCGGTTCTTGAAGGAAAGAACTTTACCGCCGTATTGGTGCCGAAGATCGCTCCCTCGGCAAAAAAGTCCAAGCCTAAAGCCGATGAAAGCAGGGATAAAGCGGAAAAGGCGGAGTGAGCGACAGCTTAATTGTGTTTATAAGCGCTCTCTAATTGCTCATAATCGATCATAAGCGCTGTCGATAAAAAAATCAATCGTCATTAAGGCGTTGATAGTGCGCTGTAAAGCGAAATCTCCATAAAAAGCGGCACAGCGTATGTATAAAGTAAAAAATAAGAATGGAGGCAACATAAATGAAAAATAAGATCAAGACTCACAGCGGCGCCAAAAAGCGTTTCAGATTTACCGCCAACGGCAAGGTTAAGTACCAGACCACCAACCGCCGCCACAGATTAGCGCAGAAGGCCACAAACCGCAAGCGCAACAACCGTTCCAATTCCTATGCGAACGACGCGGATATGAAGGAAATCAGGGCACTTATGCCTTACGCCAAGTAAGAGTAGATCAAATTAAAAGGAGGAAACGACAATGGCTCGTGTAAAAGGCGCACTTGCAACGCGCAAGAGAAGAAACAAAACACTTAAATTAGCAAAGGGCTACTGGGGCGGAAAAAGCAGACTCTTTAAAACCGCCAAGGAAGCGGTTTGGAAATCGGGACAGTACGCTTATATCAGCAGACGATTGAAGAAAAGAGATTTCCGCAGACTGTGGATCACCCGCATAAGCGCCGCCTGCAAGCTTAACGATATGAATTATTCCACATTTATTAACGGTCTTAAGAAGGCTGATATTACCCTTAACAGAAAAATGCTCTCCGAGATCGCGATAAGCGATCCTACTGCTTTCACTTCTCTGTGTGAGAAGGCTAAGGCTGCACTTTAATTTACCTTGAAATATCACGCCTTATAAATAAAGGCGTGATATTCGTGTTTTATGAAGCTAAGATATTTTTCTCCTTTTTTTCTTTTCCTTTTCACCTTCATCGGGTAAAATATCTACGCCGTCGGAATACATTATGTCCTGATGTCTTCGGTAGTAAAAAGTGTAATATATTACTGAGGCCGCCAGCGCCGTAAACAGATTTTTAATTATAAGGGACACGAAATATCCCGGTATGTTTGGAAAAAGCTGTGCATAGGAATTCCAGTTAAGCGCGGAATCTAAAAAACCGACTGTCGGATCCAGCGTTTTGGCTGTATTTGTCATTATTCTGAGAATACCGAAAACCGAGCTGAAAAAGCAGGAAAGAAGCGTTATCAGCGAACAGGCTATTGTACCGAAAATATCCATTTTTTTCGCCAGAAAGCTGTAATCCGCCAGAGTGACCAAGGCGATAAAAGCCCCCGCCGCCCAGCTGCTGAGAAGCGCGCCTATATTGGCCGGGTCGTTGTCCGCCATTGTTGAAGAGATTACCGCCGTAGCTGCTCCCCCGATAACAGCCCCTATAAGACCCCTTATGCTGAATTTGTCGAAGCCTTTTGAAACCGTGTTTTTGGATTTTTTCATCTTTTGGGCTTTAAACTTTTCTTTTTTTGGGAGCATTGGCTCGGTTTTTGGCACAGCCAATACTGTGTCCGCTTTTGTAGGCAAAAGCTTAAGACTGTCGGCTTTGTCACACATTTTCAGCAGGAAATCCCGAAGCAGAACGCTGTTTTCCTGATACAGAAAATTGGCGTTAAACCTTATCTGCTGGAAATTAAGCTCGTTTTTTCTTCCGTTTACGCAGTTTTTCGGCATATCGTCAAGAAGAAGACTGACCCCCGCGGTAAATCTGTCCTCAACGTCGGTTCTCACCCTGCAAAATACCGTGAGAAGATATTCACGGCTTTCGCTAAGATCGGCTATGTAAACAGGATAATCTTTTATAGTTCCTTTAAGGCAAAAGCTGTTTTCATCCCATTCAAGTCCCATGACGGGGGCTAAAGCTTTTAATTCGGAAAAGTTCATATATTTATTTTATTGCCCTTCCTTTCCTATTTTCAATACATCATTGAAAAACAATGAATATTTTACTATAAACATAGAATACCATAACAACGGAGCAATGTCAATGATAATCGCGTCAAGAAAAAATCAAACAGTTGTGAAAAGCAGGGGACTTATCAATGAAAAAAAGCTCAGGGAAAAAGAAAACCTGATAGCGTTAGAGGGAGAAAAGCTCTGCGCCGAAGCTTTAAGAGCAGGTTTAAATACTGAATACGCGCTCTTTTCCGAAGAAGCGGAAAAAAAATTTCCCGAAATGAAAAAAGCTCTTTCGGAGCTTTGTCCGACTTATATCGTCACAGAGGAAGTTTATTCGTATATAAGCGGGCAAAAATCGCCCCAGGGAATTTTTCTTGCCGCGAAACTTCTTGACAAATCAAAAAATCTTGATAGAATAATAGAGAAAGAAAAAATAATACTTTTAGACGGCATACAGGATCCGGGGAATTTAGGCACTATAATAAGGACCGCCGAGGCTTTCGGAATCGGAGGGGTTATTTTAAGCGGCGAATGCGCCGACCCCTATTCGCCTAAGGCTCTCCGCGCCTCAATGGGGAGCGCACTTCGCCTTAAGCCCTTTTGCACCTACGATACTCTTTCGGGAGCATTGACCCGGCTTAAAAAAGAAGGTTTTGCTCTCTACGCGGCGATGCTTGACGACACCGCAAAAAAATTGGGGGAATTTTCTTTTCCGAAAAAAACGGCATTGGTAATAGGAAACGAAGGTCACGGTGTAAGCGCTTCGGCGGCGGAGCAATGCGAAAAGCTGTATATTCCCATACAGACCGCGGAGTCTTTAAACGCCGCGATAGCTGCCGGTATAATATGTTATGAGCTTGGCAAAACCGGGGATTATGCTTACAGTGACCCGATAAAATATAGTAAACAACAATAATAATTGCCGTTTACTATATTACTTTGATTTATTGTAAAGATACCCAAAACAACAGGAGGAACCAACCTTGTCCGATTTAGTAATATTAGAGTCGCCCTCCAAGGCGAAAACCGTACAAAAATACTTAGGCAGCAAATATCACGTGGTGGCTTGCGTAGGGCATATCCGCGACCTGCCGAAATCCAAGCTGGGCGTGGACATTGATAACGACTTTGCTCCCGTTTATGAAAATAAAAAGGATAAAGCGGCTTTAATAAAAGATCTGAAAAGCTGCGTAAAAAAATCTGACACCGTATATCTCGCGACCGACCCGGATAGAGAGGGGGAAGCCATATCGTGGCATTTGGCAGAGGTGTTGGGCTTGGACGGCAGCAAGCCCATAAGGGTGACCTTTTCCGAAATTACCAAAAGCGGAGTAAAAACGGGAATGGAGAACCCCAGAAGCCTTGACGGAGACCTGATAAACGCCCAGCAGGCGAGAAGGATTTTAGACAGAATAGTGGGCTATAAATTAAGCCCGTTTCTTTGGAAAAAAGTAAGGCGCGGTCTTTCGGCGGGAAGGGTGCAGTCTGTTGCGGTAAAGCTGATCGTTGACCGCGAAAACGAGATCAAGGCTTTTGAGCCTAAGGAATATTGGAGCATCGACGGAAAGGCAAATACTTCCACAAATAAAAAAACTTTTCCTATAAAGCTTTCCGAGATCGACGGAAAAAAGGCGGAGATAAGCTGTAAGGAAGAAGCGGATAAAATACTGGCTTATCTTAAAGACAAGGAATTCATCGTGGACAATATAAAAAAGTCCACCAGAAAAAAACAGCCCGCCCCCCCATTCACCACCTCCACCCTTCAGCAGGAAGCCAACCACCGCTTAAGCTTTAATTCCCGCCGCACCATGAAGGCGGCTCAGGAGCTTTACGAGGGAATCGAAATAGAGGGGCAGGGCGCTGTGGGACTTATAACTTATATGAGAACCGACAGCCTTCGTATCTCAGACGAAGCAAAAGCCGCTGCCGCCGCTCTTATAAAGGATACCTTCGGAGAAGAATATATCCCCGAAAAGCCGAGAGTATATAAGTCCAAAAACAACGCTCAAGACGCTCACGAAGCGATAAGACCCTCAACCATTGACCTGACTCCTCAAAAAGTCAAGTCAAGCCTTACATCAGATCAATACAAGCTGTATAAACTTATCTGGGAGCGGTTTATCGCCAGCCAGATGGCAAACGCTCAGCTTAACACCGTTGCGGTTGCAATTAAGGCGGGAAATTGTATCTTTAAAGCCAACGGTTATACGGTAAAGTTTGACGGTTTTACAAAGCTGTACACCGATACCGCCGATAACGACGAAGAAAACGGAGGCGCATTGCCTAAGCTTTCGGTTGGGGAAATTCTTAATATAAGCGAGCTTGGAGGCAATCAGCATTTCACCCAGCCCCCGCCGCGATTTAACGAAGCAAGCCTTATCAAGGCGCTGGAGGAAAACGGCATCGGCCGCCCCTCCACTTATGCTCCCACTATTTCCACAATATTGGACAGACACTATGTGGAGTTCGATCAGAAACAGCTTAAGCCTACTCCATTAGGCGATACTATTACAGTACTCCTTGAGGATCATTTCAAACATATCGTGGATGTAAAGTTTACCGCAAAAATGGAGGACGATCTTGATAAAATAGAAGAAGGGAAAGAGGAATGGGTGGATGTTCTTAAGGATTTCTACGCCGATTTTTCAAAAACCCTTACTCAGGCGGAAAAGGATCTGGACGGAAAGCGGGTAAAGATTCCCGACGAACCTACCGATATAGTATGTGAACAGTGCGGAAAGCCTATGGTTATAAAAATAGGGCCTTACGGAAAATTTTTAGGCTGTTCTGGCTTTCCCGACTGTAAAAACACAAAGCGGATAGTGACCGAAACGGGGGGGCTTTGCCCCAAGTGCGGCGGAAAAATGTTAGCCAAAAAGTCCAAAAAGGGAAAACCGTTTTTTGGCTGTGAAAACTATAAGGACTGCAACTATATGACATGGGACACGCCTATTCCCGAAACCTGTCCCAAATGCGGAAAAACATTGTTTAAAAAGGCGGGCAAAAAGGGAAAAATCTACTGCGCCGCAGAGGGCTGTGATTTTGAAAAGGATCCCGAATAATAAGGAATTTAAAAAACGGGTTTTTTCGGGTTCTTTTAAGCCCGCGAGTTGGTTGTTTTTACCCACATTCCTTAAAAGGAAAGGCGAAATGTATAAATGACGGAAGTAACTGTAATCGGCGGAGGCTTGGCGGGCTGTGAAGCGGCTTGGGCATTGGCGGAGAGGGGCTTTAAAGTCAGGCTTTACGAAATGAAGCCCAAGAAGTTTTCACCCGCTCATCATTACGGCGGTCTTGCGGAACTGGTTTGTTCCAATTCCCTTAAGGCGTCCAGGATAAACAGCGCCGGCGGAATGCTGAAAGCGGAAATGCGCATATTAGGCTCTCTTGTATTGGAAGCGGCGGATCATTCCGCCGTACCTGCGGGGGGCGCTCTGGCAGTGAATCGGGAAAACTTTTCCGATTATATAACAAATAAAATACACGCTCATGAAAATATAACCGTAGTTTCGGAAGAAATAACGAAGTTTCCCCAAAATAACACTGTGATAGCCACGGGACCGTTGACCTCCGAGGCTATGGCTGAGGCGATACAGGAGCAGTGCGGAACCCCTCTTAGCTTTTACGACGCGGCGGCGCCTATCGTTTCGGCGGATTCTTTGGATATGACTAAGGCGTTTTACGCTACCCGATATGATAAAGGCGAAGCCGATTATATCAACTGTCCTATGAATAAAGAGCAGTATGAGCGCTTTTACGCCGAGCTTGTAAACGCCGAAACGGTGCCGTTAAAGGAGTTTGAAAGTCTTACGGTATACGAGGGCTGTATGCCTGTGGAGGTGTTGGCAAAAAGGGGCGCCAAAAGCCTGTGCTACGGCTGTATGAAGCCGGTGGGGCTTATTGATCCCAATACCGGACACAGACCTTGGGCGGCAGTGCAGCTCAGAAAGGAAAATATCGAGGGCAGCGCATATAATCTGGTGGGATTTCAGACTAACCTTAAATTCCCCGAACAGAAAAGAGTTTTCCGAATGATTCCGGGACTTGAAAACGCGGAATTTTTGCGTTACGGAGTAATGCACAGAAACACATTTCTCAACAGCCCTTTATTGCTTAATAACAGATTTATGCTTAAGGAAAGCGACGGAATTTATTTTGCGGGGCAAATGACGGGAGTTGAGGGATATGCAGAAAGTGCCATGAGCGGGATTGTGGCGGGGCAAAGCCTTGCGCGGCGGCTAAAAGGACAGGATATGCTGAATTTGCCCAAAACCTCTATGTGCGGGGCGCTCTGCTCTTACGTGGCAACGGAAAACGCGGATTTTCAGCCTATGGGGGCAAATATGGGAATGCTTCCTCCGTTGGAGGAGCATATTAAGGATAAGCAGGAAAGATATATGAAGATAGCCGAAAGGGGTATCGGTGATTTGGAAAAGATTGTGGAAGTAGAAGCATAAGAACATATAGCAAATCCAAACGATAATAAAGCTTTTTTATGTTATTACGTTGCGTATTCGGGGCTCTGCCCCGAACCCCGGTTCCTTTTTGGTGTCCAAAAAGGAACCGAAAAAGACAATACGCGGCTTCGCCGCTTTTTTATTAAAAGGAGCATTCAAAAAATGTCGAATATAACAATAGCAATGGACGCTTTCGGCGGCGACAACGCCCCCGACGAAGTGATAAAAGGCGCGGAACAGGCGGTAAAAGCCTACGGCGTCAAAATAATTCTCTGCGGAGAAGAAAAGAAAGTAAAAGAGAGAATGAAAGCCTTGGGCGTTTCGGAAAACGGTATTGCTGTTAAAAACGCCGACGGGATTATAAAAATAGAGGACAACCCTACCGATATAAGAAAGTCAAAGCTTAATTCATCAATGGGAACAGCCTTTCAGCTGGTTAAAAACGGCGAAGCCGACGCTTTTATTAGCGCGGGCAGCACCGCGGCGCTGGTGGTTGGAGGAACCACTCTTATAGGAAGAATAAAAGGAGTAAAACGTCCCTCTTTGGCGCCAATCATTCCGTCGGTAAATCAAAGCTACATACTCCTGGACGGCGGCGCAAATGTGGAATGCCGCCCCGAAATGCTTGCCCAATTCGCGGTAATGGGGAGCGTTTATATGGACAAAATAATGAATGTCCAAAGTCCGAGAGTAGGTCTTTTGAACGTAGGCGCGGAGGAAGAAAAGGGAAGAGAGCTGGAGCTTGAAGCACATAAGCTGCTTTCCGAAAGCCCCGTGAATTTTACGGGAAATATAGAGGGAAGAGAAGCGGCGCTGGGCGGCTGCGACGTGCTGGTTACCGACGGCTTTACGGGTAATATTTATCTTAAAACGGTTGAAGGCATGGGAAAATTCATGAAGATTTCCTTAAAACAGCTGTTTTTTAAGAATATAGGCACAAAAATAGGAGCCGCCTTTACCATGAAGGGCATAAAAGCCCTTTCGTCAAAAATGGATTACCGCGAAACGGGCGGCTCCCCTCTTCTCGGAACCGCGAAACCCGTAATAAAAGCCCACGGCAGCAGCGACGCAAAGGCCTTTAAAAATGCGGTAAGACAGGCTAAAGAATTTATCGAAAACAACGTTATAGAAGAAATAACCTCCACACTTGCCGCGCTTTCGGAAACCACATCGGCTGAATAACAGGAATACTAAAAAACTTTTGCTTAAGCCAATTGATTTTTGCCTGCAATATAAATCAGGAAAAAGCAAAAGCGGAAAGGAAAATCAATGACCGCTTTAGAAGAACGAATAGGCTATGAATTTAAAAATCCCGCGCTTTTAAAGGAAGCGCTTACCCATTCCTCCTTTGTCAACGGAAAAAATCATCACAGCAACGAGCGCCTTGAATTTTTAGGCGACAGCGTTTTATCCGTTGTTGTGTCAAAATATCTTTTTGAAAATCTGGATATGCCCGAAGGACAGCTTACCAAGCTGAGAGCCAGCATAGTATGCGAGCACTCTCTGTTCCCCTTTGCCGAGAAAATAAAGCTGGGCGAGGAAATATTTATGGGCAAGGGCGAGGAAAACACAGGGGGCAGACACAGGCGATCAATACTGGCGGACGCGTTCGAGGCGCTGATAGCCGCGATTTATCTTGACGGAGGGCTTGAAGCGGCAAGAGCGTTTATTTTGCCTTTTATACCGCCTTTAGACGTGCTGAAAAGCGGAAGGCTTCTTATAGGTGATTATAAAACTATTTTGCAGGAGATAATACAGCAGAATCCTGAAGAAAAAGTAATTTACGAGCTGGCGGACGAAAGCGGCGCGGCGCACAATCGTGTGTTTACCTCAAATGTCCTTCTAAACGGACAGATAATAGGCACGGGCGTTGGCGGCAGCAAGAAGGAAGCCGAACAGAACGCCGCCAAGGAAGCGGTAAAGCTTATGGGCTATGAAACAAACTAATCTTTCAATATTTATTCCCCACAAGGGCTGTCCCAACACCTGCTCCTTCTGTAACCAGCGCTTTATCAGCGGGAGCGAAAGAGCGCCTACGCCCGAAGAAGTCAGGGCGGTTTTGGCGTCGCAGGTAAATATTCTTTCACAAAGCGGTCTAAAAGCGGAAATCGCTTTTTTCGGCGGAAGCTTTACGGCGGTGGACAAGGATTACCGCCGCGCCCTTTTGTACGCCGCTTCGGAGTATGTCAAAGAGTTTCCCGAACAATACGCGGGAATACGCTGTTCCACGCGCCCCGACTGCATAGACGAAAATATACTGGACGAGCTTAAGCTTTACGGGGTTACGGCGGTGGAATTGGGGGCGCAGAGTATGAACGACGAGGTGCTGAAAGCCAATTTAAGGGGACATACTGCCGAAGACGTCAGAAAAGCGAGCCGGCTTATAAAATCCTACGGGATTGAGTTGGGATTACAGATGATGACGGGACTGTATCAGGACAAGCCGTCTTACTGTCTTGATACCGCGCGGGAATTTGCTTCGCTTAAAGCGGATACGGCGAGGATATATCCGACCGTGATACTTAAAGGCACTATGCTTGATGAACTTAGGGAACAGGGGGTATATGAGAGCTTTTCCTTTGAGGATACGGTTGACTTATGCGCGAAGCTGCTCTTGTTTTTTGAGGAGAATAATATTCCCGTGATACGGCTTGGACTTCACGCTTCGGAGGGGGTGGAGGAGCAAATGACGGGGGGAGTTTATCATCAGGCGTTGGGGGATATAGTTAAAAGTCGTATTATGCTTATGAAAATGAGGGAGCAAATTAACAGGTTGGGCGGCAGGCGTTTTGTTGTTTACACCGATAAAAGAAATATCGGAACGGTTATAGGGCATTGCGGGGAAAATAGGGATTTGCTTGCGGAGGAAGGAATAACCTTTAAAATAAAGGAGAAAAGCGGGGAATATCTGGAAATAAAAGCCGCGCCCCAAAAATTAAAGCAATAAAAAAATAAAAGAGCGGCGAAGCCGCAGATGTTTTTTTCGCTTCCTTTTTGCACTGCAAAAAGGAAGTATGGTTCGGGACAAAGTCCCGATGCCGCCGCAAAGAAGTAGGAATTTATCTATATTTTTGTTGCGTTTAAAACTTACAAAGAAGCGAGCGAAGCGCCGCTTCGGGCGTTGACATCTATGTTACCGTATTGGGCGGCTTTAATAAACACTGTTTTATAATTTTGAACTATTCTTAATAATATATAAATACCGTGCTTGGGACAAGCCCAAGCAGGAGGGTGCGTTCCGTTTCGGAACAGGGGAAGCCCTCTCTTGCAGGGCTTCCCCTCTTGAAAAAAGCCCCGCCGGGGCTTTTTTCAATTCACCCCTTTCGGAGCGCAGCTAACGCGTTAAGAGAGAGTTTCGCCCTCTGCGGAGGGCGACCAGAGGCTCTGCCTCTGGACTCCGCCAGCCTTTGAAAAGGCTGGAGCGAAACTTTCAATAACCCAATTTATAACAGGTTTGTTAAATTAAATGTAATACTAATAACCATTTAAAAAATAGATAAACTATTTTTTAAATGCCATGCC
>CANDLP010000009.1 GCA_947385505.1 uncultured Clostridia bacterium | reverse complement strand
TGGGTGAAAAAGGTATATGCGTTATTCTGACGGTGTTTATGATGTTTTCGCTTACGGCATATAATGCCGCAGGCGATAGCAGCGGCTCGGTCTGCGCACTGCCGATTATTTCAGCAGGCGATAGTTTGACAAGCTCGGACAATAATTCGACGACAACACTTCACAGGCTTTACCAGATGTTTCTTCAACAACGGAAAACATCTCCGATTCAATTGCTTCCACAGCCGAAATCAGTCAACCGGAGCAGTCTTCGAGCATTACAGCATCATCTGTTACTACTCAGCCGCAGTCCGAACCCAAGCCTGAGATGCCGAACGTTCTGGCAGCATATTTCTCAGCGACAAATACCGCGGAGAGCGTTGCGTATAACTCTGACGCGTTGAATGCCTATCTGTATGAAATAATTCCCGCAATTCTGTATACCTCTGCGGATCTTGATTACCGCGATAACGGAAGCCGCTCTGCTATTGAAATGAACGAACCAAGCTCCCGGCCGAAAATTTCAAACTCGGTCAGCAATATGGAGCAATACGATGTTGACAAAATCAGAACCCTTTTTGAATTGACGAGAAAAACAAAAAAAGTTTTTAAATCCACTTTATTTTTTTTCCAAAACGTGGTACAATAATAAACATAAACAACCCGCTCTTACCCATAAAAACAAAGAAAGAGGTAATTAAAATGGAAATCACAAAGGATATTTTGTTGATCTTTTTGAGGGACAGTATGCAGTGCCCAACGGCATGGCGTACAACTCCTACGTTATAGCCGACGAAAAGGTTGCCGTTATGGATACGGTGGACGCGCGTTTCACCCATGAATGGCTGGATAATATCGAAAACGTTTTGGGCAGCCGCAAGCCCGATTATCTTATCGTTCAGCATATGGAACCCGACCACTCGGCAAATATAGCAAGCTTTATGAATAATTATAAGGACGCCGTGATAGTTTCCAGCGCAAAATCCTTTACTATGATGAAGCAATTTTTCGGCACCGATTTTGAGGGAAGAAGCAAGGTGATAGCCGAGGGAGACACTCTTTCGCTGGGAAAGCACACTCTCCACTTCGTATCCGCTCCTATGGTGCATTGGCCCGAAGTTATGGTAACATATGACAGCTTAGATAAGGTACTGTTTTCCGCCGACGGATTCGGAAAGTTCGGAGCGCTGGACGTTGACGAAAAATGGGCTTGCGAGGCGAGACGCTATTATATAGGTATAGTGGGCAAGTACGGCGCACAGGTTCAGGCGCTGCTCAAAAAAGCGGCGGGACTTGACATACAGATTATATGTCCTCTTCACGGTCCTGTTCTCAAGGAAAATCTGGGCTACTATCTGAATTTGTATAACACGTGGTCGTCGTATGAACCCGAAAGCGAAGGGGTGGTAATAGCCTATACGTCGGTTTACGGCCATACCAAGGCGGCGGCGGAAAAGCTTGCTGAGAAGCTTAAAAACAACGGCTGCCCCAAGGTGACCGTTACCGATCTTGCCCGCGACGATATGGCGGAGGCGGTAGAAGACGCTTTCAGATACAACAAACTTGTTTTGGCCACCACCACCTATAACGCCGATATTTTCCCGTTTATGCGCACTTTTATCGAGCATCTCACCGAAAGAAATTTCCAGAACCGCACCGTGGCATTTATCGAAAACGGATCATGGGCGCCTTTAGCGGCTAAAACAATGAAAACTATGCTGGAAAAGAGCAAAAAGCTCACATTCCTTGAGCCGATAGTTACAATAAAATCCGCATTAAACGAAGAAAGCGATAAAAAGCTTGACGAGCTTGCTTCCGCTCTCAGCGTAGACTATATCGCAAGAAGCGGGGAAAACGCAAACAAGAACGATCTTACCGCACTTTTCAATATAGGATACGGTTTATATGTAGTCACCTGCAGCGACGGAAAGAAGGACAACGGACTTATTGTAAACACCGTGACTCAGGTAACCAATACCCCCAACAGGATTGCTGTGACAATAAACAAAGACAATTACTCCCACCACGTGATAAAACAGACGGGAGTAATGAACATAAACTGTCTTTCCGAAGACGCGCCTTTCTCGGTGTTTGAAAAATTCGGGTTCCAAAGCGGAAGAAATGTGAATAAATTTGAGGGGGAAGAAGTATTCCGTTCGGATAACGGCATAGTGTTCCTTTCAAAGCATATCAATTCCTTTATGTCCCTTAAGGTGGAACAGTATGTGGATTTCGGCACGCACGGAATGTTTATTTGCAGCATTACCGAAAGCAGAGTGATTTCCAGCGCCGAAACCATGACTTACACCTATTATCAGAAGAATGTGAAGCCCAAGCCTCAGACAGAGGGGAAGAAGGGATTTGTATGCAAGGTTTGCGGATATGTCTATGAGGGGGACGAGCTTCCCGAAGATTTTGTTTGTCCGCTTTGCAAACACGGCGCCGCGGATTTTGAGCCGATAGAGTAAAAATGCATTCGGAGAAAGGACAAAATGTCATGATCTGCAAGGACATTCAGCTTTTAATAAACTATTCCGTCAAAACCGGCTTAATTGCTCCCATAGACGAAATAGTAATAAGAAATCAATATATGGATATATTTCACCTGACGGACTGGGAATCCCCCGAAATAAGCGCGGAGGAAAGCGGACTGTCCATCGACGGCATTTTAGGCCGTCTTATAAAATACGCCTGCGAAAAAGGTCTTATAGAAGATACCGCAAATTCAAGGGATCTTTTCGACACAAAGCTGATGGGTGTTGTTACACCTCTGCCTCATGAGGTGTATAATGAATTTCTGCACCGCTATAACTCGGTTTCTCCTGAAAACGCGGTTTCGGAATATTATAAGTACAACAAAAACGTAAACTATGTAAGAGCAGGCAGAATTGCCAAAGACCTGAAATGGAAATATCATTCGGAATACGGCGAGCTGGATATAACAATAAACCGCTCTAAGCCGGAAAAGGATCCCCGCGACATAGCCAAACAGGGAAAAACTCAGTCCTCCGCGTACCCAAAGTGTCAATTGTGCCTTGAAAACGAGGGATTTTCGGGAACGCTTAATCACCCCGCGCGCCAGAATCTCCGCCCTGTTCCCGTAACGGTGGGCGGCGAAAAATGGCAGCTTCAATATTCCCCCTACGGATATTACAATGAGCATTGTATAGTGTTCAACGAAAAACATACGCCGATGAAGATAGACTCGGCGGTGTTTGAAAAGCTGTTTGATTTTATTGAGTATGTTCCCCATTATTTTGTGGGTTCCAATGCCGACCTTCCTATCGTGGGCGGCTCTATTCTCAGCCACGAGCATTTTCAGGGGGGAAATTACAGCTTCGCCATGGAAAAGGCGGAGATTGAAAGATATTTTTCTCTCCCCGATTTTCCCGAAGTTACTTTGGGTACATTAAAATGGCCCATGTCGGTAATAAGAGCCCGGAGCCGCAGCAGGGGACAGCTCGCCAAAGTCTGTGACCTTATTTTAAGATCGTGGAGAGGTTACAGCGACGAGAGCGTTTTTGTTTTGGCGGAAACCGACGGCGTGCCGCATAACACGATTACCCCTATTGCAAGAATGAAGGGCGACATATACGAGTGCGACCTTGTGCTCCGCAATAACATTACTACGGAGGAAAGACCGCTGGGCGTTTATCATCCCAATCCGTCGTTACATCATATTAAAAAAGAAAACATAGGGCTTATTGAAGTAATGGGTCTGGCGGTATTGCCTTCGCGGCTTGCGCAAGAGCTTAAAGCGCTGGAAAAAGCAATATTGGATGGCAGCGACCTGACTGCCGGCCCCAAAACAGCTTCCCACGCGGAATGGGCGGAGGAAGTGAAGAAAAATCACCCGGAGCTTTCTGCCGAAAACGCGGAGGAGATAATCCGCATGGAGGTTGGAAAGGTGTTTGAACAGGTGCTTTGCGACGCGGGAGTGTTTAAGAGGGACGAGGAAGGGCAGAAGGCCTTTGCCCGCTTTACCGGGCAATTGGGAAAGTAATAAGCAATCCTAAAAAAAGAATAAATGGGCTGTAAAAAAAGAAAAAAGCGGCGAAGCCGCCGCTTCGGGCGTTGACATCCTTGTCAACGCTTTGGACGGCGAACTCCGCGTCCTGCGGAAAGCCGCCCCTTCGCATAAAATACAGTACTTATTCCGCTTTAAAATATAGACTGACTCTATATTTTAAAGCGGAAATATTATACATTCTAATTTTTTGAAAGGCAAACAACTTTATGAAAAAAAATATTAAAAAGGCTTTAGCCTTGTTTTTAACATTGACTCTGAACTTAACCTCTTTTTCAGCCTGCGGAGAGAAGCCGAGCGCGAGGGTAACTATAAACGGCGGTAAATTCACGGTAAACGAACGGGAGCTTTGGCTCAGCGGCTGCAATACCCCTTGGTACAACTGGAACGAATTTAACGGCAATATGGACGAAGAGGCATGGGAAAACACCTTTGCCCTGCTGACCGAGGACAACATAAACTGCACCCGTATCTGGGTAAACTGTGACGGTCAGTCTATCGTCCGATTAAACAGCAGCGGGGATGTTTATAATATTGCCGAAGAACACTGGACCGATTTAGACAAGCTTTTTGGCTTGGCGGAAAAATACGGCGTTTACGTAATGGCGACTCTTTTGTCCTTTGACCACTTCAAGAGTCCTAATTGGCGCACAATGCTTGAATCAAAGGAGTCGTGCGATATTTACGCTGAAAAATACGTTGCGGAATTTTGCGACAGGTACGGTGAAAATGAGTATTTGTTTTCAATAGACATTGTAAACGAGCCTGATTGGATACATGAAAACGACGAATGCGGACAGTTTGACTGGGACAATATTTCTTATCTTATAGGCAAGTGCGCGGCGACGATCCACGAAAAGTGCGATACCTTGGTTACAGCGGGAATAGGAATTATAAAGTACAATTCCGACAAGTACGAGGGTAATAAGGTCTCCGACGAATATTTAAAGCTGCTGACAGGGCTTGACTCGGCGTATCTTGATTTTTACAGCACACACTATTACGATTGGATGCGCAGCTCATTCGGAACCCCATTCGACAAGTCCCCTAAGGATTTCGGTCTGGATACCGATAAACCCTGTGTGATCGGAGAAACAAGCAACGATTCTCCACGCGGAATGACTCTTCTCGAAAAGTACCGTTCGCTTTATGATAACGGCTGGAACGGGATCTTGGTTTGGATGCAGTCGGACACAAGCGGCACGGATATGGTGTGGTATAGGTACGATCTTACTAAAGAAGCTTCTAACGATATGGCGGAGTATATTTTTGATAAAATTTATCCTATCGGTAAAAAGGGGAAATGACGGGATTAAGCGGAAAACTATTGATCATACCGTCTCAATAGTTAATTGATTTACATTTGTGAAAAGAAACGATATAATAATAATAATAATACATAAAAAAGCTTTTTCAAACAACAGCAGTCATATTGCAACGGGAGGCAAAGGCTGAAAGAATTTGAAAAACGGGTTCTTCCGGCACTTTCACAGCAAGAAAGGAATGGTTATAAAAATGAAGCTTGGCGCTATTATGCGGCATTAAAATCCGTAGCATGACCGTCGGGCGCGTGATCGGTTCTGTGCAATATCCACTCCGCTACGCACTGTGGATATTGCACAGAGTCATCAAAAAAACTTGAGTTTTTTGAAAAAATTGTGTCAAGTGATATTGACACTCAGCCTTGCTTTAGGCTTATAATATGCACATAAGGTACCTTAAATTTGAATTTGGAGATATTATCAATGAAAATTGGAGAATTCGCCAGCTCCTGCGGCATACCGATTTCCGTTCTGCGTTATTATGACAGTTACGGATTGCTTAAGCCTGTTTATATTGATCGCTTTACAGGATACAGATACTATTCGGAGAGACAAATAGTTATTTGTGAGCAAATAAGCAAACTTAAAGCCGCTGATTTTTCCCTTGCCGAAATAAAAATGCTTATTTCAGGCGGCGCTTCAGATGATGAAATAAACTCTTTATTCGACAGTAAGAAAAAGCGGCTGAATGAAATTCTCCAAAGTCTTGATGAACTCCGTGACATAATATCAGGAGGCAATCTTATGGCAGAAGAGATAAAGCTTATGCACGAGAATGTTCATATTCCTTTTGAAAACGATGAAAAGATAATCGGCCGTTGGGAAGTGATCGGAGAATACGGCAGCAGAACGGAATTTGAGATTGGAAACAAGCTCAATGATGATATTGACGTAAAAATCAAGGAATTATATTTTCTTCCCGAAGGTGAATGGTATTGGTGCTATTCCTGGACTAAAGGAAAATTACTGTTTGATAACGGCGATATTTCCTTTGCTAACGACTATACTGTTGAAAAACATTCGGACGCAGCATATATGTTTATCAAATTCAAATCATACTATTATCTGAAAAGCTGATTAACAACGCTTCTGGTGCTTCGTCAGTGTGATAATATCCATCGTAAGGCAAGTGATATCGCAAGAAAAGACAATATCGATATGCCGTTTGTAAATAACGAAGCTGTTCTGGGCAAATGGAAAGCGATAGCATTTGTAAAGCACAAAGAAGATTTTTCCCCCGACAAAATTGACAACAGCTTTGAGCCTTTTTTCAAGGAGATAGAATTCCTTCCGGGCGGTGAATGCAACAGTAATTACGGCAATAAAAGCATAAGCGGCAGAGATAAGCAGGAATGGACAAAAGGCTATGTTCTCCGCAAATGGAACAGTACTGCCTGCGCTTATGAAATTAAAAACATTAGCGGCAAGGAATATCTTTTTATTGAATGGAAAAGCGGAGACTACCGTTTTGGCGTTTTAGAGGCCAAGTATTATGTTTTCACGCGAATTGCGGAAATTGCGGGAAACAATAAATAACCGTATTTACCAGATTTTAACAACAAAAATAAAAAAGGGGCCTAAAAACCCCCCTTTTTTTATTATGTGGGTGTATTCGGGGCTTTGCTCCGGATCCTGCGACTTCGACGCTTTTCTTTTTTACAGCCCCTTTTATTATTCCCCCAAAAATTTAAAACCTTAAATCTTTAATTTCTCCGCAACCCTGTTCAGCAAAAGCGTTGAAGCGGTAGTAATGTCTCTGGAAGCATACATTCCTTTTTCCGCATATTCATAAGCTTTGTACGCATAATCGGCGGCTTTTGAAAAATCCTTTTCTTTTTCGCTCAGCGCGGCCATACTCATATAAGAACGGGCGGCAACGGCGCAGGCTTCGTCATACAAAGCCGTATCAAAAAGCTGCTGCGCCGCTTCCAACGCTCCCTCGTAATTTTCTTCCGAAAAAAATTCCTTCATATCAAGCAGACTTTCGTAAAGAGAATTTTCCGTTTCGTTCTTTTCCGCGGTTCTCCCGTCGGGCAGCAATGTCTGTATCGAAATATCCAGAACAGAGGTCAGATATTCCAGGGTTTTTAAAGAGGGATTTGCCGCTCCGCTCTCTATCTGGCTCAGCATATTTCTGGTTATAAAATCTCCCGCAACATCTGACTGGGTCATCTTCTTCGCCAGTCTTGCTTCTTTTATTTTCCTTCCAAGCTCGATTCTGTTCATCTTCCTTCCTCCTTATTCCTAATACTGTTTGTAAATCATATTATAGGCAAAAGGGAAATATGGAATGATTTACAAATGGTGTTTTGGGTGTAATTGTTTTTTAATCTATTGTCTATAGATTGAAAAACAATTAGTATAATCTGTGCTTGTTTCTCCTCGGCGCCCGATCCTGCGGGACTCTTTTATCAGCTTTTATCAAAATTTCCAAATACGGTTTTTCTTTTTAAAAACACTTGCAGTACGTTCCTGCATAAATGTTCAAAAATATTAAAGTAAATTTTATTTACTTCCTATATTAGCATTATTTTTATGAAAGCGCAAGAGGATTTTTTCATTTTCTACATTTTATACAAAGGATTTTTATCTTTTTATGCAATTGGCTGATTTTGATCGTGAGGCCTTGTTTTATATTGACATCTGCGTTAAATGTGATATAATAACAGTAAATAAGATTTACCGATAGAATAAAAAATGTAAAAGGAAGAAGGAATTATTATGACATGGTTCAGTGATTGGTGGAATAATTTACAGCTTGTTGAACAGGTTCTCTACTGCATAGCAGTTCCCGCTTCGCTTATACTTATTATACAAACGATAATGATGCTGCTGGGTTTGGGCGACGGCGGCGAGGGTATCAATCCCAGCGATACTTCCGGACTGGATATGCCGGACGTGGATTTTGACGTAAGCGTTGACGGCAGTTTTTCTCCGGATGGGGCGGATTTGTCCAACCATGATATAAGCAACCCTTCGGATATAGCGGATTTCAGGCTTTTGTCCGTACAAAGCGTTATTGCGTTTTTATGTATCTTCGGTTGGAGCGGCATTACCGCCATTGCCAACGGCATGCCCGAATGGGCGGCTCTTGTGCTGGCTGCGGTACTGGGATTCGCGGCAATGCTGCTTGTGGCGAAAATCATACAGTGGTCCTCAAAGCTTGCACAAAACGGCACCTTTAATATGAAAAATCTTCTCGGCGAAAGCGGCACCGTTTATATACCTATTCCCCCGAAAGGAAACGGTTCGGGTAAAATAAACATAAGCTGCGGCGAGAGATTTCTTGAGTTCGACGCTGTGAGCGAAGACAGCGACACATTGGGAACGGGCGTTCCCGTAAGGGTTGTGGATATTATTTCCGGTTCGGTGCTTGTGGTGGAAAAGCTGTAAAGAAACGGAAATAATTTCAGGTAAAAAGTTTGTTTTACACAAGCTTAAATATAAATATATAATATGGAGGAAATTTATTATGCCGGAAACCATTATTGTAGCCGTGGCAGTGGGCGTTGTTATTCTTATCGCCCTTATTATCGCCATTCTTTCCCGTTACCGCAAGTGTCCTTCGGACAAAGTGCTGGTAATTTACGGTAAGGTAGGCTCGGAGAAAAACGGACAGGCGCGCTCAGCCAAATGTATCCACGGCGGCGCCGCGTTTATCTTCCCTGTGCTCCAGTCATTCCAGTATCTGGATCTTACGCCTATTTCAATCAACGTAGATTTAAAAAACGCACTTTCAAAGCAAAATATCCGTATCGACGTACCGTCGCGCTTTACCGTGGGTATCTCTACGGAGCCGGGCATTATGCAGAATGCGGCGGAAAGACTTTTGGGACTGCGTTTGAATGAGATTCAGGAGCTTGCTAAAGATATTATTTTCGGTCAGCTTCGTTTGGTTGTTGCCACAATGGACATTGAAGAAATAAATACCGACCGCGATAAGTTCCTGATAGCTGTTTCTAACAATGTGGAAATAGAGCTGAAAAAAATCGGCTTAAGGCTGATCAACGTTAACGTTACCGATATCAACGACGAATCGGGTTATATTGAAGCATTGGGTAAGGAAGCCGCCGCAAAGGCTATCAACGACGCGAAAAAGAGCGTTGCCGAAAAGGACAGGGACGGTGAAATCGGTCAGGCAAACGCAAGACGCGACCAGCGTATCCAGGTTGCCGCCGCCAACGCCACAGCAATTGAAGGTGAAAACGAAGCAAAGATCGCGGTGGCACAATCCGAAGCGGTACGCAAGCAAAAAGAGGTGGAGGCTGAAGCCAAGGCGAGCAATGACGCCAAAATAGCCGTAGCCAAGACCAACCGCGACGGTGAAATCGGTCAGGCAAACGCAATGAAGGAACAGCGTATTCAGGTTGCCGCTTCAAACGCGTCGGCTATCGAGGGCGAAAACAACGCCAAGATTGCGGTTGCCCAGTCGGAAGCCAACAGAAGAGAGAAAGAAGCGGAAGCCCTCCGTATCGCCACAGCCGCCGAAGCGGTTCAAAACGCCAAGGCTAAGGAAGAGGCCTACAACGCCCAGAAGGAAGCGGAACAAAGGCGTGCGGAGCTTGAAATGGCAACTCAGCAGGCGGACGTTATCGTAAAGGCTCAGATCGCCAAGGAACAGGCTCAGATAGCCGCCGAAGCGGAAGCTGAAGTTATGCGCCGCAAGGCAAAGGGTGAAGCGGACGCTATTTTCGCGAAAATGGAAGCGGAAGCCAACGGCGCGAAGGAAATTCTCCAGAAGCAGGCCGACGGTTTAAGAGAGATCGTAAACGCCGCAGGCGGTAACGCGGACGACGCGGTGAAGCTCATTATTTCCGACAAGCTGGAAGAGCTTATGCGTATTCAGGTTGACGCTATAAAGAATATTAAGATCGACAAGGTAACCGTATGGGACAGCGGAGCGGCAAATTCGGACGGAAAAAGCTCAACCGCGGGATTTATCAGCGGACTGATGAAAGCTGTACCTCCCTTAGGCGAAGTGTTTAAACAAGCGGGTATGGAACTTCCGTCTTTTTTGGGAACGACGGAAAAGAATTCCGACACCGTGGAAGAGGTAAAAAATATAAACAATACAGAAAAAACTGAGGGTGATGATATTATACCTATGGTATAAAGATGACTGAAACCGCCTGTTTATGAAAATATGTTATAAAGGGTGCTTTACTTAGAGTAAAACATCCTTTTATTTTTAACTTACAGTTATATAAATTGAAATAAAAAACTTCTGAAATAAAGCTCAGATTTACTTGTATCATTGATGTTTACAGAAAGGACGGAATAGCATAGGCAAATCTGCAAGCTGTCCGAAATATATTACCTTTTTTTGTAGACAAATCCGTCAAAAAGTGGTATACTTAAGTTATTATTTTATACTGTTTGTAAAAAACACTACGGAGGTATTTGTGAAGATGTATACCGCAAAAAAACAGTTGATACTCAAAACCGTTTCATTTTTTCTGGCGGCGGTAATTTTTATGAATGTGCTTTCTATGTCCGCGCTTTCGAGGGTAAGCGCGGAAGAAGGCGCTTTTGCTTCCGATTTTGAAGGAAATGAATATACGAAGTCAGACAGGGACAATACGGCGGAAAGCGCCGTACATAATAATCATAAAGTATGTACGGGCGCGGAAAATTGTCCCGATTGCGGTCATACGGATGTAGAATGGAAAGAGTGGGACAAGAGCGATTCTCTGCCCGCTGATTCGGGCAATTATTTTCTTTCGCAAGATGTAACGCTAACCCAAAGCTGGAATCCGCCCGATGGAGAAACGAGTATTTGTCTGAATGGACATAATATTATCTCTGATACGGAAAATTTTTCTCCGCATACCCCTATTATCAAAATTGACAATGAAAACAAAGTCTTTAATCTTTGCGATTGTCGGAATTCGGGCAAAATCAGCGGCGGTCACAAAAATTACTCATCTTATGGTGGCGCTGTGAACACCGTTGGTATATTTAATATGTACAGCGGTTCTTTAACGGAGAATGAGGCGTTATTCGGCGGCGGAGTATGTGTCGAAAGTAACGGCGCTTTTAATATGTATGGCGGTGAAATAACCGGAAACACTGCCGAACTTTCCGGCGCAGGCGTAGACGTTATGGACGGCGGTGAATTTAATCTCCACAACGGCACAATATCCGATAATATCTTAACGGCGGGAGGGGAAGGCGCAGGCGCAGGAGTATACAATGGCGGCACATTCAATATGTATAACGGCAAAATAAGTAATAATACCTTAGCGCGGGAAGATGATAATCGTTATGACACCAATGGCGCCGGCGTGTATAATTCTATGAGGAGTACTTTTAATATGTACGGCGGCGAAATAAGCCATAACGCTGTATTGCTTGCCGGAGTTATGGGCGAGTTTATTCTTCCCGAATTAAGCGGAGGCGGTGGCGTATATAATTTCGGTACATTTAATATGTCCGGCGGGCTGATAAGCTATAACAGCGCACTCGGTTACGGCAGCGGCGGGGGGGTGTATAACGCCAGTGAAGGCAACGGCAGTGATAAACATTGTGCGGTGTTTAATATGTCAGGCGGCGAAATAAGCAATAATACCGCATTGGGATACGGCGGCGGCATTTACAGCTCTAATGATAAATTAAATGTATCCGACGGCAGCATTCGGGATAATACCTCGGATTTAAGAGGCGGCGGTATTTATGTCGGAAAAAACGACAGCGTCACAATAGGCGGAAGCTTAGTGATAGAAGGAAATCGCGCCGACAATATATGTGACGACCTTTTTCTCAATAAAGATCAAATAATTATTATCGATCAGAATAACCCCATTAGGGAAAATGCGCGTATTTATGTTAAAACCGAGATTATGCCCACGGAAAATTCTCCCGTAAATATACGGAAGAAAATGTCGATGATTACAGCGGAGTTTTCTTCAGCAGCGACACCTCTTTTAAAACAATATACAGCAACGAAAAAAGCGTTCAGCTTTCGATATATGATGACGATGGATACGAGCATATACACAAAGTGTGTACGGAAACGGAAAATTGCCCTGATTGCGGGCATGAGGAAATTGAATGGACAAGGTGGAAGAATGGGGATTCATTGCCTGACGCTCCGGGATATTATGCCTTGTCGCAGAATGTAGTACTAACCGAAAGTTGGATTGCTCCCGAGGGGATAACCTACATTTGTTTGAACAATTGCAAAATTACCATTGATCCCCAATTTACCAAGACTGACAATATTATAAATATCGGTGAAAAAAGCGAATTAAATCTTTGCGATTGTAAAGGCGGAGGCAGAATTTCCATTAACATAGATGAATATGGCGACGGCAATGAAATCATAAACAGAAGCGTGTACAACTTGGGTGAATTTAATGTTTACAGCGGTATAATAGAGGGATATATTGAAAAAAGCTCCTTCGATGACTTTGGCAGTCTCGGCGGCGGTGTGCACAACAAAGGTAAATTCAATTTATACGACGGAATAATAAAAGACAACCGTCTCAGACATAATGGCGCAGTATACAACGACGGCGGCGAGTTTAATATGTACGGCGGTATAATATTTGATAATCTCGCTGTGGATGATCGCGGCGGCGTATGCAGCTCGGGCGTATTCAATATGTACGGCGGAAAGATAAATGATAATAATGGGGGAGTCTATCTCAACAACGGTATATTTAATATGATTGAAGGTGAAATCAGAGATAATCATAATGATGGCGTTTATCTTGTTAACAAAAGTACATTCAATATGAACAGCGGTAAAATTATTGATAATTCCGGAAGAGGCGTTTATCTTGAAGAAAGCACATTCAATATGAAGGAAGGTGAAATTAAAGGCAACAAAAACAGCGGCGTATACAACATTCGCAGCGATTTTAAAATGTTGGGCGGCGAGATTAGCGGCAACAGCAACTTTGCATATGATAAGGGCGCAGGCGTCTACGGTGAATCTTACGGCACAACGGTAATAGGCGGAAACGCTGTTATTAAAGACAACATCATCAAAGTCGACTATAACAAATATGAACACATTGATTTTTATCTCCCGGAAAATTATACAATTACTATCGACCCTGACAATCCCCTAACGGGAGACGCGTGTATATATGTTGTAACCGCGGTTGTCCCGGAAGAGGAGGACAGCGAACCTATTGATATTACCGGAAAAAACGATGAAGATTACAGCGCTTATTTCATCAGCAAAAATCCTAAATATCAAATAAGAAACGGCGAAGATAATATAGTTAAGCTTTTTAATGCCGCAGATAAAATTCATTTGCACAAGGTGTGCGAAGGCGCGGAAAAGTGCCCCAACTGTTCTCATTCCGATGTGAGATGGCAAAAATGGGACGGAAAATCCCCAATAACCGAACCGGGCAATTATTATTTAACACAGGATATATTGATGTTATATCCGAATTTGCCTAAAGGGGAAACAAATATCTGCCTAAACGGTCATTCTGTTTATCCCAACGACTATATGAGCCAAAAAGTAATAGAAACAACCCAAGACTCAACCTTAAATCTTTGCGATTGCACCGGCACGGGTAAAATTATATACGGAGGAGCAATGCGCGGTGTTTTACACGGAGTGAAAAACAACGGTACATTCAATATGTATAGCGGCACGATAAGCGGCATCTATGGAGAAAGTGCGGTGTTTAATGGAAAAGACAGCAAATTTAATATGTACGGCGGTACAATAAGCGAACTAAGTAACTGTAATGCGGTGAAAAACAATGGTATCTTTAATATGTATGGCGGCACAATAAGCGAAAACACAGATGCCGATACGACGATATCAAATGAAGGTACCGGTACATTTAATATGTATAACGGCACAATAAGCAATAATACCGCAAATAGATGCGGCGGTGTAAAAAACAACGGCACATTCAATATGTATAACGGTAGAATAATCGGAAATACGTCAAATGATCAAGTTTATTATCCCGGCGGCGTGTATAATGAAAATATATTTAATATGTATAATGGTGTGATAAGTAATAATACCGCAGGCATCGGTGGGGTACTAAATAATAAAACATTTAATTTGTATGACGGCATAATCAGCGAAAATTCCGGAATGATTGGTTACAGCGGTATTTATAACGAAATGACATCTGAGTTTAATATGTATGGAGGCACAATCAGTGAAAATATTGTTGATATCAAGACAAGAAACTATGCAGGCGGTGTGACCGTTGAAAACAGTGCCAAATTTAAAATGTTAGGCGGAATGATTATCAACAATAAAATATCCATCGAATCTGAGAGCAAACAGTTTCATTGCGGTGGAGTTTTAGCAAAGGAAAATGCAGAAATAACGATAGGCGGAAATGCTGTTATAGAAGATAATCGTTTTAACGATGTTTTAAGCGATTTTTATATCTCGGAAGGTTTTACAATTACTGTTGATCCGACCGAACCTCTTACGGGTAACGCACGCATATACGTTACAACCGAAAAAAATCCTACCGAAGGCAGCCCTGTAAATATTACGGCAAAAAGCGCAGACGATAAAGATTACAGCAGCTTTTTCTTAAGCAACAAAACCGGTTATGAAATAATAAACAGCGAAAATAACGAAGTACAGCTTGTTTTGATGGATCACCAACATGATTTTCAACCTATTGAAGCCAAGAAACCCACATGCGAAGAAGACGGCAACAAAGAATACTGTGAATGTACCGAATGCGGTAAGATATTTGACGAGAAAGGGGAGAAAATACTTAAGGATATCCCCATAATCGAAAAATTAGGGCACTTATACGGTGATTGGGAAATAACCGTCGAACCTGACGAAGACCCAAACAGCACGGGCAAAGCCCAAAGAATCTGTGAACATGACGAAAACCATATTGATTGGGTTGAATTGAAAACGCTTATCGACGAAGATATGTGGGAAATAATCGAGGATACCCCGGCAAACTGCACAAATGACGGCAAACGTGTATATAAGAGCGAATACGGCACAGTTACGGTAACTTCGGAAAAGCTGAGCCACGAAAGCAGCGAAGAGTGGCAAAGCAACGACTCAGATCACTGGCAGATATGCAAAAATTGCGGTGTAGAAATTGAAAACACAAAAAATCCTCACTCATGGGACGAAGGTGAAATTACCCGCGAACCCACCGCCGAAGAGGAGGGCGAAAAAACCTTCACCTGCGAAGTGTGCGGAAGGACAAAAACAGAACCGATTGATAAGCTTGAGGATACATCTACCAATGAAACGGAACCTACGGTTACCCCTCCCACATGTGAAACAGAACCGCCTGTTACTCCTCCCACATGTGAAACGGAGCCTCCCGTTACTCCTCCAACGTGTGAAACGGAGCCACCCGTTACTCCTCCCACATGCGAAACGGAACCGCCCGTTACTCCACCCACATGTGAGACGGAACCACCTGTTACTCCACCTACATGTGAAACGGAGCCGCCCGTTACTCCACCCACATGTGAGACGGAACCGCCTGTCACTCCTCCCACGAGCGAAACGGAACCTTCCGTTACATCTTCGAGTGAACCAAAGCCCGAAACAACCACGTACAGCGGCAGTTTTGCAATTCCCGAAACAACAACATCAGCCGTAACAGAGCAAATCATCTCAGATACAGAACCTTTGGAGACGAAACCCTCGGATACGGAATCGACTGCCCCTGTCCAAACTTCTTCCCCTGAAGAAATTACATCGGGCAGCATTTCAAAAAAAGCGGAGTCCGCCGATTATATTGTGGAAATAACCGACAGCATTTCGGATCTGGCAAACAGTGTTCTGACGCAGCAGGAAATAATGTCTGTAAACAGCGGAAGTAAAATAGATGTTCTGCTGACAACAGACAAAATAAGCACAGTTTCCAATACCGACGGCGCGGCGATAAGAGAAGTTCTCAACGGTTTTAAAATGTGGCAGTATCTTGATATAAATCTTTACAAGATTATTGACGAAACTCGGTATAAGTTAAGCGAAACCTACGCCCCGATTTCAATAAAAATCGTTATTCCCGAAGCGCTCAGAAAAACAGGCAGAGATTATGCCATGGTGCGGGTTCATAACGGTAAAGCCGATATGCTGAACGATCTTGACGACAGCGACGATACCATCACTTTTGCCACAGATAAATTTTCCGTTTACGTGCTCGTTTATAAGGACGGAGAAGAGATCAGGGACAATGAAAAGGAAACGAACGGAGATTTGCCGATGAACACGGGCGTTGACTCCTACACTTCCGTATTTATTGCCACAGGTATTACGGCTATGTCCGCGGCTATGACTTTTTCACTTATCGGAATGGGAATAGCGGGAATGTCCGAGGAAAGAAAAAA
>CANDLP010000008.1 GCA_947385505.1 uncultured Clostridia bacterium | reverse complement strand
TGGCTGGTTTTGTTCTGCATTTGTTGTTTAGGTATTTTTGTGGATTGCTATAGTAACAGGCGCAGCCAGATTATTTATAGTAGCCAAATATCTCGGATCAACGTCAAGCATAGGCGTCATAAAGTAGCCGCTCCCTATTTCACTGTCCTGAAGCAGTCTGAAACGATAAAGCAGCGGCGATTTGACAGAGGATACTGCAACACAATCACTTGAGGTATCGCCGTTTACATACATAATCGAATCTGTCCCTCTCCTGTCTATTATTATCCTGCCATAATAAGTACCGCTTGAGTAATAGCATCTATATATCACATTGACATTTCCGTCAGGCATAATGCGAATACTTTCGATACGATCCCAGCTGCCGCTTTTATCGTTTCCATAATTCCAAGTACCGATAGTTCCGGACAGTTTGTTTCCATTTAAATCACACTTGCTGACAGTTTCGGCTGAGCTCCGATAATAAACTGCTCCCTCATAAAAAAACGTTGGCTCACTATATTTATAAGGCGTTTCGGGTAGTAAAACCCTAATATTTTCTTCTCTTTCTCCGCCTTTTGTCCATCTAATCATCTCTGCATAATAAATATAATTCTCGGTATCATCAGGGTCTGTTTCCCGTATAACCATACACGTATAAAATTTATCATTGTATAAATACGGTTTTATCATTATATCCGGTGAACTCCACCCGCGTGGATTTAAATTCTCAATAATCACTTTATATGAAGCCGTAAACAAAGCCGGCCATGTTGACAGAGAAAGTTTATTTTGTTCCTTGGGTATGGATACTTCCCAGATTTGGTATTTATTGTCGTTTGCAACAACTCCTATCAGCGTCTTAATCTCATTTTGATCTTCTTTTATTTCATACACGCCAAGTAACTGTTTTATTACGGGTAATTTGTCAAGTACGGGAAGCTTAACGCCTTCTGAAACATATCCTTCGTGTGTTTTAAAGCTGTTTCCCAAGCAGTACACGCTAATAGAAGTTTCGCTTCTTTTGAGAAATACCTCATTGCAATACCCTGAATCTCCCCCCAATGCAGAAGTCAAAGACAAACATTTTATCGTGCCGTTTGCCTTATCCGTACCAAAATCCCACACATGTCGGTATCCACGCCTTCCTTCCTCGTTTATTGAACCGCTTTCATTGGTGTTATAGGAGCCTCTGTATTGATTTGTTCCGCTGTATTGTCCTCCCGCGTGTCCCGTTTCGAGTATCCCGTCCGGCGGCATTGTAATACTTGGGTCTTCTGCAATATTTCCGTTCCACAAAAATATGCCTCCAAAGGCCGTCGTTGGAAACGGGTATAGTGTTTTTTGGGGATAATAGCTGTTTTTTCGCCTTACTGCAAGTCCAAAAGGATCGTTGTAATTAAGAATGTCTTCAATAGCTTTTGTGACAATATTGGAATTTTCCTCTTGGTGTTCAAGCTTTCCCGTTTGCGCGTTGAAAAGCTGTATTGTTGATTTTCCCTTTATCATTTTGAAGTCCTCCTAAACAGTTTCGGTCAGTGCCGTATCGTTAACTTCCGTCAGTTTCACCTTTGGCGGATTTAAATTAAACGATGCAAGCGGTTCCGTAAAGTTTTCCCGGTAATGGGTAAGTATTTCGGCGTTTATATTTTCCGAAATATCCCCAAGCGACACCTTCGGAGGATCAAGTACGAATCCGCCGATGCTCACTCCAAAGCCCGTAGGGACAGGCACTTGTGCTTCTCCCGAAGGTCTTATCTCAATATCTTTGAGATAAACTTTATCGGAATCAAGAATAAACTTGGGGATTTCCTCTATAATCACAATTGTACCGTTCCAAAGCTTGGAAATATCCGTGCCTCTGCTCATTATAGTAGCCATGATAACCGCGTCGTGCCAGTCAATATTATCCGTAACTGTCAAATTCCACTGAACGGGTATAACGCGGTTTTTAACGCTTATATATCTGATTTTTTTCATATCCGCAGCACCTTTGTTCTATTTCGGGTTTTCGATCCCCCGATTGGAGCAAACCTCGCTTATAATAAAATTTGCGTATGGAGTAAGCTCATCGTTTTCGCTGTTCCAATGTACGTCAATAACCGCCGACCCGTTTTTGACCTTGATTATCTGTCCCTTTTCGTTTGTTTCATATTCAACTTTTGGCACAATTTCCATAATTAAAACACCGCTATATACCTTTCCTGTCCAGCGTTTGTGTCGAGGGTAAAATCTCCGAAGCCGTTTACGGTAACCCCTGTAACAGGCGGAAGTGAGCAGCCTCCGTCTGTACTTATCGCATTAGCAGACCCCAGCCTCTCTCCGCTCTCCTCCGAATTCTCCGCCTTAGAAATAACATGCTCCATAAACCCGCCCTCAGCGGAAAATCCCCACTCTACCGTCTGAACTATCACATCCCTGTTTATATACTCGCCGTTTATTTTCTCCTTTAAATCATCCACCGCCGTAACTATATCCCCAAGCTCTGTCCAGCCCCGGCCGCGCCGCGTAAACTCGCAGGAGTTATAAGAAAATCCGCCCAATTGTCCCCAAAGATTTTCAGCCATCTCAATAGAGCCGAAGGGACAGGATGTTTCCACTACACCTTCGGAAATTTCCCCGTCATAGGCGGTTTTTGAATCGTCGTTTATGAAAATATTGGCGCTTCCGGTTGAGAGCACATTCTGAACATGAAGCAAAATTCCCTTTACGGTAAATTTTTCGGCAGAGGTAAGGGCAAACTCAATACAATCACTTTTGTTTACCTTTTCCTCGGATTTTTTTGCCGATATAAACACTAACTTGCCGACGCTGTCAATAGCCGCATTTGCTCCGTGTGCGGCGGCGATAAAGCTTATAATTTCCTTATATGAGTAGTATTTTTCATAGTCGGCGCTGTCCTTTGAAGGATATTTTACGGGCATTTCCGAAATATTATAGCCGAGGCACTGAAAGTCGGTTTCAATATTCCGCCGCTTACAGACGTATTCAAGCATTTGCTGCATTGAGCATGGAAATGTCAACTCAGCACCGCCGGCCTTGGCAAATGTACAGCGGGAATTAAAGGCGCTTGAACCCAATTTGTCATAGCCTATTATTTCCACTTGGGCGGTTTTGTTGCTCGGGTTGGATGCGTGACCGTAAAAGTGTCCCAATTGAACATAATCCGAAGCGTTTTTTTCGTCAAAGCCAAAGCCTACAAAAACGTCCATCATAACCTCTCCGGAATATGGAAGAGTCATAACGGCAAGCAGCCGCACTCTTGCCGAAGCAGTGCTTCCTATGCCGAATCCGCTTTCACCGATACTTCGGTAAATATTAAGCTCAACAATATCATCGTTTGTAAGCACAACCTTACCCATCACAATTTTGATCGACACATCCCGTGCGTCTTTTTCTGCCATGGTCTTATATTTTTCGGAAACCTTCAGCATCAGCCCACCTCCTTCAGCGTAATTTCCATATTGGCGCAGTGGTCAGCGCCGTTTTGGCTGAAAATATACGGATTGGGAATTTCGCCCTCAATGCTCATTTTATAAACGCTGTCCTGATCACTTACACCAGACAGCTCAATTTTTACATTTACGGGCAGTTTTTTAAGATGTTCCGATAATCTCAGCCAGCGGGAATACGGGACAACGCCCACCGTAAATTTCAGCGCTGTTCTGAAGCCGCCTAAGCGGTCTATCTGCCTTCGCCCAGAAAGGGTTATCGCTTCGCTTTCGGAAAGGCAGCTTTTGAAAAACTGCACATTAAAAATAATATCGGAAATATTTTCGTTTTCGATTATGACCTTCATATCCGCTCCTTTCACAAACCTTTAAAACACCTTTTTACCCGTTGTTTTTTCAATTGTGGCAACGCCCTTTATCGTCTGCCGCGCCAGAGCCACGCTGTCGACATTCAGGATTGAGGTAACTATGCACTGCATTTCGGAATTTGACTGTTCAAGTCCTTTTATAGCCTTGACAACATCGCTCAATGAAGCCTCACCGCCGCTTGAAGCCTGAACCGCTGCCGCTGTGTTTGAGGAAAGTCCCGAAATCAGCTTTCCCGATTTGCTGTCACCCACAAGGCTTGCCGCAACGCCGCCCGCTATTAACTTTTGATTGGCTTTAGCCGCGTCGTCCCACATGGTGGGAATGTAGCTGGTTATGTTTATGATCTGACCGTTTGAACCTGACGATGAACCGTTTGATCTTGCGGTGGATTTATTGTTGGAAGCAGAGGAGCCGGCTGAGCTTGAAGCGTTTTTTGTATCGGCGGTCAATGTGTTCAGCGTTCGCTCCTTTATTCTGTTAAGATCCGCTTGAAATTGCTCGTTGGACTGTTTTTCGCCCCACCCTTCAAGATCCGTCATTGCATTTTTATATTGGTTAACAATATCCATTATTGCTTTCTTAGCGCCGTTCTCAAGATACTGAAAATTTTCGCTCCAACCGTTTTCTTCCGTCCACCAAGCCGAAATGCCGCCCGCAAGATAGCTGTCGAAAGCTTCCTGAATGGCTTGCTTGCGGGAAATATAGTCCTTGTAATTTTTCAGGTCAATTCTGTAATTCTCCCTGAAATAATCGGCGATAGCGTCGCTGCCGTCAAAGGCGGAATTTACAAAGTCTTCGGTGTAGCCCGATTTAACAAGCAGATATTTGTAATAATTCTGCTGATCATCATCGTAGGCGGAGGACAATTCCTTCAGCAAATCCTGTTCGCTGATAAGCCCCGCAAGGTATTTGTCGATCTGCTCTTGGAGCTGCGGATAGGCGGATGCTATGTTTTTTAAGGTTGTTACCGATAAAGCGCCGGTGTTGTTGGCTTCTTCGGTGGCGGCGGTTAATATGTCGTATTTGGCTTTTGTTTCTTCAAGGGCGGATTGAACGTCGGTAAATTTGGTTTTTATTTGAGCGGTTACGGTTTCGGCGGTGTTTATGATTTTTTCGCCGTCATCTTCTGTTTTATTTACAAAATCATCACCGCTTTCGCCAATTAGAGAATATAATTTTTCGCTGTCAGAGGCTATTTTACCGTTTATTTCTCCCACTTTCTTTTGCGCGTCGGCAATTTGTCTGTCAATCTCATCGATCGCAGCATCAGTAGTAAACCCTAATAGCCATGCTGCTCCGTCATAAGCCCAATCAAACAAACCGGCTGTATTATTTATCCAATCAGCTTGTTCCTTATTTTGCTTTCTTATCGCTTCCGATCGCTTTTGCTCCAGATCATCAATCAAGCTTAGAGTTTCGGAAAGCTGGTTTTTATGCGCTTCCAACGTTGCGGAAGTTACCTGCTGTTCGGAATAATTTTTTAACGCTGCCGTTAAATCGTTGTATTTTCCTGTCAAACTGTCTACAACATTAACGCTGTTTCCAAACACATTTTGAAGCTCTTCCGCTAAAGCTTTCAGCTCTGCTTCCTCTCCCGCTGTGCGTTTTGCGGACGTTCTCAATTCATCATAGCGTTTTACCTTATCCGTTAAGGCAGCCATCTCATTTTCAGTGTTTTTGACTGTATTTTCTGCCGCACTGTTGATTTCGTTTATTGCCGAAGAGTATTCCTCGGCGGATTTTGAAACTTGCCCAAGGCTATCAGCCAATGAACCGAACAAGGTTATTGCTGTTGAGATCGCTGCCGCTACAAGTCCTATCGGGTTTGCGCTGACAGCAAGATTAAAGGCTTTTTGCGCTATTGTGGCGGCACTTAATGAATTTTTCAAAGTGCGTATAAGGTTTGAAATCGCCAGCGCCGCCTTATATGCCGCCATAGCCGACACGATAGCCCAAATAACGTCCTTATGCTCCCAAGCGACCTTGATTGCCTCCACCGCTATTTTCAGCAGTTCTGTAACCGCGCCGCCTATACCCTCGATTATTTCCCCAAGCTCCTCGGAATTTTCATCTATATATTCAAAAAAGTCCTCAATAATCGGCAGCAGCTTCTCGCCGATTTCTTCCACCGCGATCATCAGATTGTTTTTCAGCCTGTTGAAGCGTTCCTCGGTGGTGTTCGCCATTGTACTGTACGCCTTTTCTGTGGCTCCCGCGCTGTTTTTCATCTGCTCCAGCACATTTACGAAATCAGCCCCGCCGTCCTTAACAAGCGTAAGCGCCGCCGCTCCCGCTTCAACGCTTCCGAACATATCCGAAAGCTTCTGTCCGCTTGCTTCGGCGTAATTTTTCACAATATTAAGTATCTCGGCGGTGTTCATACCGCTGTTTTGGAGTTCCCCAAAACTTTTCCCCGTAAGCTCCTTAATAGTGTCGCTTACAGTTGTTCCGGAGGCATTCAGCTCGTTTAACATTGCCTTGATCTGAGTACCGGATTCGGCAGTCGCTACGCCGTTTTTGGTCATAACGGCGTATTGTGCCGCCAGATCCTCAATAGCCGTTCCCGCGGAATTGGCAATAGGTATTGTCTGACCCATTGAGGAAGCCAGCTCGCCGACAGTGGTTTTACCTAAATTCTGCGTAGTTATCAGAATATCGGAAACCCGCACCGCGTCGCTTGCCTCTAAATTATAGGCGTTTATGGCGGTAGTAAGCACGTCCACCGCCGTTGACGTTTCTGTAAAGCCCCCCTTTGCAAGCTTTACCGCGCTTTGGGTAAAATCGACCGCTGAGTCTTCGTCAACGGAAGCGGAAAGGGCGCTGTACACCGCTTCCGATAAGTCGGAAACCACAACGCCCGTGCTCCTTGACGCGTTTTTTATATCGCTGAAATATTTTGTTCTGTCCGCGTTTTCGGATAAAAGCGTGTTTACTTTTGCAAAGGAGGTTTCGGCGGAGACAGCCTCGCCTATAGCAATTCTCATAGTGCTGACAAGAGTTTTCACGCTTGCCGCCGCGGCGGCGACCTGTCCGATTTTTGTAATAATATTTGAAGCCATGCCCGAAACCGAGCTTTCGACATCTTCGGCGGCTTTCCTTCCGCTTTGGGACATCTTTTCGGCGTTCTCCCTGAAATGCTCCGCTGCTTTTCCGCTTTCCTTTTTAACGGTTTCCGCAACTTCTTTTTGTGCCTTTTCGGTATTTTCCGCGATGTCGCTGTTAGCCTTTTTGACAGCCTTAACAACGTCCTTTTGCGCGTCTTCCTGCTTTTTTGCGGTCTTTTCGGACGCCCTTTTTATCTTTTCATCGGCGGAAAACAAGTCGCTGTCAAGTTTGGAGGTGTCCGCTCTGACTTCATATACGACATGGCCGTCATTTTCGTTTGCCATTATTCCTTAGCCCTCCTTTCCAGAAAATTAAACAGCTTGTCCCAGCCGTCTTGTGTTTCCGCTTCTGTCATCTTTGACGGTAAAGCATACAGAGCTTTAAGCTCGGTTATCCGCTGTATTTCCGCGCTGTTATGCTGATTGGGCATTGGGATTTTCTGCGCCCTTATGTTCATGATCTGCTTTAAAACGCAGTCCTCGGGCAGCCCCTCAAAGAGCTCCAGAAATTTACACCAGTGCATTTTTGGCGCTTGCTCCCAAAGGTCGATCCCGTAAGCCGCCATAAAAGCGGAATAAATAAAGCCGCTGTCATAGCTGAAGCTGACAACGGATTATGATTTCTGATTTTTAAGTCTTTTCTTTGGCGGATTTATGTATTCCTTGAAAATCTTTTCCATAAATTCCGCCTTTTTATGAAGGGACAGCTTTCGACCTCCCTTTACAAGCCACTCGAAACCGATTTCGGTTATTTCCTCGAAGGTAAGTCCCTCCGAATCATCGCAAAGCTCGATATATCTGAGCACATTGGTGGTGGTAAGCTTCAGCTTGTACCGCTTGCCCTCAAATTCGGCTTTTACAGGCAGCGGATTATAAAACCGAAGCTTCATTTGTGTTTTCCCGCCTTTTTAAGGCTGTTTTTCTTTTGTTTAACAGCCTCGCCCACAAGCGGAATTATTTCGTTTGTGATATACGGGACGATCTCCACGGACATTTCCGTATAGCGATTTTCAAAGAATGTCACGATTTCGTGTGTATTTTCCGTTCCGAAGCACATTTCAAACATTTTGACAAGCGCCGCGCCGTAATCATAATAGGCTTTGTCAAAGTCCTTCTCCTGCTTCAGCTTTTGTTTGTCGTGAAGCCCTTTTTCCGCTTTTTCAAGCTGTGATAAGACATTGCGGAAGCCTGTGGCGATCGCGTCTATGTCAACCTCGATTTTAAGCTCTTTTTGGACTTTGCCCTGTTCATCGCAGAGTTGGAGTGTGTCGTAAAATTTTTTTGTGCGTTTTATTTTGTACATTGAAAGCCTCCTAAAATGCAATTTAAAAAGCGTCTGCAAATGCAAACGCTTTTTAAAAATTTGTTTTGTTTCAACTGAGTAATCTTGATATATTAAAGAAAATCAAAACGCCATATATAATAGCAGCTATCAGAGTGCCAACCGTTATATTTTTTATAATCCTTACGCTATACTGTAAAGCTCCGAGTTTCTCGTTAATATGTTCTTTAATTTCTTGAAGTTCCTTATTAGCAGCTTTTAACTGACGATTATTATCATACTGAACCTTCAATTCTTCTGCGCGTTCAAGCTGCTCCAATGTTTCCTCCGATATATCGTCTGATACGACATATTTATAAAGAGAATCGGGTGTATCTCCTATGTACACATATTGAGGCGATTCAGCTAAAATCTGTTCGTATTCCTCTGTTCCGATTTTCACGCTTTTTATAAGCTTGTAACGCTTTAAAATTGCAAGTTCAGTATCGTTTAATTTTCGCATAATGTCCTCCAAAAAAGTATTTATACAAAAAATAATACACCATATCGGAGAATTTGTCAACAAAATTATTGCTCAATTGCCGTTGATTTATTGCAAGTCGGCTTACCGTTAAACGCAATAGTTACATTAACGGCAGTCGGTTCCGTACTTTCGCCCCCCGTAATCGCAACCCCCGTCAGCGTAACGGGACAGGTCACTGTTACCGACCCTCTGGTCATCTTAATTTTGCTTATACGCTGATCGCCGATCTCATACTGAATATCCTCCAAATATTCGCACACGGGATCCCCCTTGATATAATATCCGGACAGCGCGAGAGTAGGAGCCGCGCCCGTAACTATCGTGCTGCCAAAGCCCCCGTCACAAAGAAAAGCGGCGGAGAATGTGCTTTCGTTTATCGCTTGGTTGACACTTTTAAACGCCTGCGTCATATCGCCCCATTCTTCGGTGCCTTTTCCTATATCAAGCTCCACCTTTGCCTGATTGTTAAATTCAACATTTTTCAGCTTTTCTACATCAGCCATTTTTCATTTCCTTTCTAAAAATAAATTCCTATTTTGGCGATCATACTGTAAATGTAAAAATCTCCCTCTTTTCCGACAAGCCCCGCACCGCTCCCGATGCTCGCCGCCGTGATCTGCACCGTTTCGCCTCTCACTTCTCCGAGACGGTCAAGATAGTTTCCTATCTCGTAAAGAGTGTCGCAAGCGGTTATATGGTCCTTGTCCTTGCATAAAAACAACACCGTCAAATTGGCGATCCCGTGCTGTAAATTTAGGCTTCGACTTCTGACCTCGCTCCCTGTAATTTCAGCGGAAATACCGCCTGCTTTTGGCAGTGCCGAGGGCATGACCTTAAAATTTTTCTCCTTTTTCAGCAAATCCAGCACAATATTCAAAGCTTCCCTTTGCGGCGTCATTTTACGCTCCTTTCTATTTCATGTGTTTTTTTAAGGCGTTCTGATAAATCAGCCGCCAATCCTCGTTATACATTTCCCGCGCCTTTTCGCACCAAAGCTTACAGCCCTTTGCGTAATTCAGCGGCTTGTTTGTAAGTACCTTTGTGCCGCCCTTTTTCGACCACGCAGAACCCGTTACGCTGTCAACCATGAGCAAGCCGTAGTACAAATATCTCGCGTAAGGCGTACTCCATACCAGACGAAGCTCCGTTTCGCCGAAATAAGACATTACATAACTGTGACTCTCGCTGCTGTCCCTCAAAACGCCGTGATCATTCGGGACAAATTCGTTGCGGTCGGAAAGGATTTGCCCCATTGTTTCCCGCAAGGCTTTTTCACTTGCCGCCCGTATCCTCATTTTGACCGCGTTTCTGTCAATCGAAACCTTTACAGGCACAATTCCACCTCCACATGGTGCAGCTTTTTTTCGTCATAATGCTTCTTTATGCTGACAATATTATAACGCTGTCCGTCGATCTCAATTTTATCCGTTTCGGAAAAATCAAAATTTTTCGGACGGCTGTTGTAACAGTCATAAAAAAGAACAGCCGACAGCTGTACCTGTTCATTGGTTTTACTTAAGCGCAAGGTCGAACACGGCTCATACCGAATAAACGACAGCTTTTTCCATTCAACTTCGGGCGGCTCTTCCCAGCGTTCAGCCTCGCCGAGCTTTATCGCGTAAGCCGAATGTATCAACAAATTTTTCGGAATAGGTTTCAAAACACGTTCACTCCCTTGTAAAGCAGCCCCGCCGACATAAGATAACCTTCCGCTTGTTTGCAGAGCTTGCACCCCATATTGTCACCGCTGCCGACTGTGTTGCCCGATCCTGTCGAATAACTGAATTTACCCAGCGACACGCTGCCGCCCGCGCTTTCGTTCATAGCTTCAACGCCGCCGACGCTGTCAATGTAATCCGCCTGTGCGCATACCGCCTTGAAAACCTTGGTTTTATAGGCTTCCGAAACGTTTTCCACTTCCTCGCCGATTAAATAAATCATGTTATTCACCGTGTCGGCGGAACGGCTTAACAGCGCTTCAAGCTCGGTGTCGTCACCGTCAAAGCCGCCCTTCCACACCGTGCGGTAAAAGTTAATCAGTTCCATTTTCGGGTACCTTTTCTTCGGCGGAAACGTCCGTTTCTTTAGCAGGAGCGTCTATTTCATCGACAGGAACGTCTGTTTCTTCGGCAAGAACGTCCGCCGCCTGTTCCTCGGATTTCGTTTCGGTCGGCTTTTTTCCTTTGGGCTTTTTCTTCGCGGGATTTTTGGATTTTTCAGGTGTTTTCTTGGGGTTTTCATCGGCTTCACCGTTCGTCATATCGGGAAGCTTCGGCTCCTCTGCTTTGTTATTTTTAAAAGTAAGTCCTACCGTCCTCATAAACCCTCCTTATTCTGCCAAAGGCTTATGGCTGAGATAAATTCCAGCCGCCTTATTGGCGTAGATGTCTACAAGCGCGTATTTTCTGTACTTTAAGATCCACGAATCGCTGTTGGGATTGCTGCTTGGCGGTATAATATCATTTGCGATATGCTTATCGAATTTGATAACCGCGGGCTTGTGGATTATCATAAAGTTGATATTGCAGCCGGAATCGGATTTTTTAAAGCCGCCGAGTTTCTCCGACTCGGTTCTGCCGTCAAGCAAATCTATTGCGGTATAGAAACGGCTTTGCGGCACCTTTTTAACCGCGCTGAAGGAGTTCATTATTTCTTTTGACTTGTAGGTGTCAAGCCCCAACAAACCATTAACAAGTGTGGGCGTAGCGTACAGAATGCGGCTTTCTTCGGGTACTTCGTCTTCGTCCATTTTGGTTTTTGCCTCAATAAGCGCCTCCAGAAAGTCGGAGCCGTCCCTGTATGCCACCGCGTCCGCCTTGGAAATATTCGGCTTTCCCGCAACAGTGGCAAAGAAAAAAGCGTCCCCTTCAGGTGCCGCTTTTGTTCTCATAAGCTCGCCGCCCGCACGACCGAACGCGATGTCGAAGCTCTCTTGGTTGTCCATAGTATCAACGGAAATTTTCGTTCCGCGGTCGTAATTAAAGGCTGTTGTTTTCCATTCGAGGGAAATGCTGTTGTCGGTATAGCCTTTGTTGCGGTCGTATTCGCCGAGTCCGTTCATGCTGATTTGAGGATAGCATATTTCGTTGACGTTGGTTCCCGCTTTAGTCATTGCGGGATCGCCTGTAAGATCGGCGGTAACGGAAGCGCTTTTGTAAACCTCATCAAGCAGATTGGTGTAATTTTTTGAGAGTGTGATATTGTTTTCCATAAATTATATTCCTTTCTTTTCACTGCCGGCAGAAAGTCCCATTGACCTTCTCAAAAGCGTATCATCGGCGGCGTTGCTGTTGTTGGGCGTAGATGTACCCGTCGTTACGGGCTTGGCGGAAGACATGACAAAATGCGGGTACTTTTCAATAACGCTGTCTATTGCCTGTTCCGGAGTTACCGTGTCGGTCACTTTGTTTTTGGCAAGGGCGATAACGTCATCAACCGCTTCGGGCTTTACGCCTTTGGATACGGCGGTAAATTTTGCTTCCAGATCAGAAGCTTTTTTCTCGGCGGCAGTCTGAGCCTCCTGTGCAAGCTTGATTTTTTCGACGGTCTTTTCCTGTTCGGTTTTCTGCGCTTCCTTCCAGTCGTTGAACGCCTTCAGCTCATCGGCGGAGGGAATGTTTTCGCGTTCCTTCGCAATCGCCGCGTCAAGCTCGGATTGGGTAAAGGTTTTTTCGGGTTGCTGTGCGGATTCGGACTTGTTCTCCGTTTCCTGTACGGCTGATTCGTTTTTTCGTTTTCGTTCATATGTTTGCCTCCTGTTATTTTTATCCGCAGTTTTTTGCCTTGAAGATTTTCGGGCAATAATAAAAAGCACCTTGTTTTTTCAAAGTGCTTTTATTTTTTTGGTAAACAGTTTAATTTTCCTCTTTCGTTTTGAAAGGTTTACACCCAAAATCTTCCGTATGATTTTTGCGGTATTCCCGTTTTGCTTCTTCAGGGTGTTCTTTATAATATTTTTTCTTTTCAAATAATTCTTTTCTTTTTTCTTCGCTTAATACGTCCATTGTTAAACCTCCTTTAAATAAACATGGTTAACATTATCATCGACTTCTATTTTAAGTACTTCATAATGACTTTCTTTTGAACAGATAACCTCATATTCCTCTTCAAACACTGATATATGCTTTATTCCGGTTCCTTTTGATTGAGTATCACAATGAAAAATTATTTTATTAGGTCTTTCATTTGTTACATTTTGATTTGCAAAATCTTTAGATATACTTTCAACATTACTCCAACTTGAAGTTCCGCCCATTTCATTTATAAATCCTTGTTTATAAAGCAAAAATTCATCATCAGAAACTGTGCAGCCCCTAAAAGTTTCTCCACCGTTCCATCTCGGAGCTTTTTTTATATAATCCTCAATATTATCACTTAAGGATTTTATATAATTTTCATCAGCAATATGCCCGCCTCGTTGAAATTCTCTAATATCTGTATAGTAATCGTCTGTAAACGCCATAATCGAATCTGTTAATGTTGTTGCTGTGTTTTCATCTATCTTTAATTCGTTAGCCACATAAGAATAAATGTAATCTTCTCCAATATGTTCGGTAATTTGTCCTCTTGGAGGTAAGTCGTTATCCCATTCACTTTTCTTTTTATTTATTATACCACCTTTTTCAAAATTGTCAACTTTTTTAAACCCATAAACCTCCGTCCGATCCCGCCGATAATAAAGCCCCTCCTTCCCGCAATACTCCCGAAGCCTCCTCTCCTCATCAGCCGCAAGCCTCCTTAAATCCCTCGCCGCGTCCATATCCCCCGCGGCTTCATACATATTTGCCTCCGTTTTTTTCTTCCTTACCTCCCGCTCCATAGCCCTCTGCCGCTGTACTTTTCGGTATTCCTCGCTCGTTTCCTCCCTGTCAAACTCCTTTTCGCGGTTGATAAAAGTCCCGTCCGACACACCCCTCATTCGATGTCCGCAGTTTATCCCGAACAGTCCCGCGGGTTTCCCGAAAGAGGTACCGGACAGCGGCGTGTATGTATAACTCTTCCCCTTGGCATCGATAATTGTTCCGTTTTTCCCGCTTCGGCTGTAAAATTTTCCTTGATATGGCGCGCACAATGGGCGTGAGCCGCTGTGAGAGGACACTAAAATAACGTCCTGCCCAAGCTCGTCAAGGCTTGCAAACTCCGCCGCCAATGCCGCGTTTTTAGCGGTATTGCGAATATCCATATCAACATAAGCCTCCGGTGACCACTCGCGCCCGTTCCTATCCACAAAAGCGGGAATGCCCTTTTTGCTCATTTCCTCGATAGTTTCCCGTATAGCCTCGGTTCGTGATTTCTCGCCCAGAACCGCTGCCATTGCGTTTTTGTTGAGAATATCCACATAATCCTGTGAATTTTCAAGCGCCTTCTGTTTTTTCTTAAGCAGCTTATCCGCCGCGCTGTTTATACCGTTCACATAGGCTTGCTTCGCCTTGTACTGCATTACGGTGTTGACTTGGTTGTACTTATCTTTCACCGCCTGTAAATCGTAATTCTTAAGCGCCGCCGCTGTGTTTTCCTCAATTTTCCCATTCATTTCAAGCCCGTACTCATTCAGCACCTTGTCAATTGAAGACTGCACCACCTGCCGAACCTCATCGGGAATTTTTCCCGTCTTTGAAGCAATGATCCGCGCCGTGTCCCTGCCCACCTTCCCCATTTGCGCCAGCATTTTTATCCGCCACTCTGATGTCGCGTTTATCATCGTGTCGGGATTGGCGGCAAGCTGCTCCGCGATATGACAAAGTATCGTTTCCTCAATTTCGGTATAAGCGCTTACGATCGGCGCGGCAAGGTTCAATTGTTCCAAAGCGTTCATTTGATCAGCTCCTTATCAGAAAAAATCTGCTGAACCCGCCGCGTTTTCGGCTTTTATCTTTTCATAAATCTCTTTGGCGGTTTTCTCGTCACATTTATTTATCCTCATTATTGCCGTCACTCTGTCCAACAGCCCAGCGCTGACCGTCTTTATTGTATTGTCAATCAGCGTGTTATCGTCAATAACAATATTATCCTGCCAACCCACGGTAACAGTGTACTCCTTCGGCTTCAGCCTGTCGAGAAATACACCCAAAGCGATCAGGCTGTGAATTAAGCCCTCTATCATCTCGGTAAGCAGATTTTTATTTGATTTAATAGTCCGCTGGGTCTTGCTGTCCTGCGAGATAACCTCGGTGGCAGTCTTTACTCCCTGCACCGCGTCAAAGGACAGCGTTCCCACCGAAAGCCCCACCTGAAAACAAAGAATATTCAAAAGCGCGTTAATTGCCGAAACATGCTCCTCGACCCTTAATTCAACGGTGTTGTCGACAATTTTCAAATTCTCGGTATCCTGCATATCCAAAGCAACAAAGGCTTCATCGTTTGCGTCAAAATATCTTACGGGTTCTCCCGAATCCGTGTCGGGAACAGCTTTTATACATGACGCGGGAACGATTATTCTTTTTTTGCCCAGAACAAACTCGCGGGAAAAGCTGTCAAAAGCCACGTCAAGCGCTTTCAGCGTATCGGCGGCGTTAGCGTAAATGCTCATTCCCAGCGGCACATCATACTCGCAGTTGTTGCTTACCGCGGGCTTGAAATATGAAAACATCGGCACCGTGCCGCCGTATTCCACAATAGGCGGAAGATTTTCATACAACTCCGTCAGCTCCGCTTCGCTGCCCAAGTTTCCGCCCGTATCGGATTTGAACAGCTTATATTCCGCTTTTCCCGTGCTTTGACGTTCTATAAGCGTGTAGTACTTTCCGTCCTTCACTGTGACCGCCGAAAAAATCCCGTCAAATATCCCCGCCCCGTTCCAGCCGACAGGAATAAATTTATCGGCGTGAATGTAGTCGATCCTCGGCTCTCCGTTTTCCGCGAAAACCTTCACGCAGCACCCGCCCAGCGCGTAAGCCGCCGAAAGCAATTCAGGCGCTTTTTTCCAGAAGCCGTTTTCATTAAGCTGCCTGTCAACATATTCCTGATACAAATCGTCACTGATTGTAATTTCAAACTGTTCCGAAAATGTAAGATCGGCAAAGCAGTCGCAAAGCACCTTTGCAACATTTAACATGTTCATCGAGCGCTTCCGCTTCTTTTTAAGCCCCTGCACGCTAACCTTCTCCCAAGGCGGATGTCCCTCGAATATATTCCGCCATTCCCGTATCTGATTTTGATAATAATTTTCGGTATCGGGAGCGGAAATGTCGGGAAAGGCTGTCTTTATATCGGAAATTTTCGTATTCATCAGTCCTTTCTTAGGAAATTAAGATTTAAAATATCCTTCATATACGGCTCAATACTGTATTCAAAAGCGTCCAAGCTGTCAACGTTTACGCTGCCGTCATCAAGCCGGGTATCGTCAAGCTTTTTCCCGTCCCACACGGCATTTGAAAACGCGTCAATTAAGTGTCTGCATTTTTTCACAACAAAAAAACGCCCTATTGCCATAACAGAGGCAGTAAAGCGTATGCGGTCAATAATTGCACCCTTTCGCGCGTTATGTACGTTTATGGGAATCTTCTCCCTTGCCAGTGCGTTCTTAATGCCTTTGATAAGCACCTGCTCCGCACTGTCGCAGTACATGTCGATTATTTTGTAACGGCTTTTGCACCGCCGCACAAAATCAACGGTATCGCGTTCAAGCTGTAAAGGCGAAATAACCTCTTTGCGGTAATATTCGTCAACCACAACCACTTTTTTAAGTCCTCGGCTATACCCCGTGCAAACAATGGCGTGCGCCGAGCCGTTGCCGCCGAAGTCCATGCCCAAGGTGCAGAAGGCAATGTCATCGGGCGGCGCGTCAAGCTGAAAGACTTTCGGATTGTTTGTGAAATCCGTGTATATTGCGCCTTCCGCCGCTCTCCACTCTCCCTTGATAAAACGCTCATAAAAAACTCCCGTATATTCGAGCTTGATATTTTTGACGTATTCGGGATCAAGTGTTGTGTTGTCATCAATAAGAAACTTTAAGTCGAGAAAATCCAGCTCCTTCGCCCTGTCTATGTACTGTGTTTTCAGCCAGTGGCTTGGTTTATCGGGATTGGTGGTTGCTATAAGCTTTGCGCCCGATATACGCAGACGGGACAGCAGCATTGTGAAAAAATCTTCTGGAAATTGGGTAAGCTCATCGCAGTACGCGCCTTGCAGCGATATACCTCTGATTTTGCTTTCGGAGCGTGCGTCATTTGCTCCCTCCAAAAGTATTGTACGTCCGAAAAGTTTCCCTTCTTTGGCGGTTATCGAATAAGTGAAATTTTTACCGCCAACTAATTCCTCCAACAGCATTAAACAGTTTCTTTTCAGCGTCGTAAGTGACTTTGCGCACATCAGGTACGGCTTATTCTTCGGCATAGACGCAATCCAGAACGCCCACAGCACAAGGGAAATCCATGTTTTACCGCTTGAAACGCTGCCCTCAAGAAGGTTTATACGTTTAAGCTTGTTCTGCTGCCAAAGCCGCATTAGATCCCGCTGTTTATTTGTGTATATCATTCCTTCAGCCCTTCCATAAGCTCCGCAAGCTTACCGTCAGTCTTGCCGTCGTCAGTTTTGGGGCTTCCGCTCCACTTATCCGCGGCGCGGTTGTTCAGAAAATACTCAATAGCCCGCTGATCAGGCTGCACCTGTCTGATTTTCGTTTCGGTATGCACCCGTCCGTTGCTGATTTTCTTGGTGGTTTCGGTAACGGTACCGCCTACAGCTTTTTTATATAAGCTCTCTTCAACCTCCGAAACACGTTTTTCGGTACTGTTTAAATTTTTGTCGGGACTGTTTAAACCGCTTTGCGATAAGCTTTTTTCGTATTCCGCCAAGTCCTTGGCAATGTCCCTTTTCTTCCTTTTTGACATTTTGTTATTCACTCCTTAAAAAATAACGCAATATACGGCGTTTTAAGGGCACCGTGTTCTTGCGTTAGGGTTAGGATACTACCTTGAAAATTTAAACGCTTAAAACGGCAATTTAAACAGGTCAACGACGATTTTTTATTTAACAGGCGACCCTTTTTTGGATATGCTTCGCCATTCCGATATTTTTAAAAATATCGGCTCCTTAAATATCAACATTTCGGCAGAGGGCGGGGAGCGTATCAACCAACGCCGTTTCCTTATGCTCTTTTTCAATGTCGATCCCGCACACAATACGGTGCGGCTTGCCGTATAATGTCAGCTCAACAGTCGCTTTGTGCTGCCGTCTGCTGTATTTTATGATACTGCTTTCATGTCGTTTCAAAAATCCTTCGGTAACCGTCAGCTTGCCGTCTTTCAAAAAACCTTTGCTGATACCGATTTCGTCTTCGGCGCATAAATCCTTTATGTAATCCTCTTCGAGCTTCGGCAGCGGATTGTCGGTGCTCAAAAAATATCCCACACCGTTCATGCTTCTTATTTTATAGTAAGCTTCGGGCGAAATTTTCTTGACATCAATAAAAACATAACTTGGGAAAAGAATTTGAGGGATACAATAATACACTCCGTTTTTGCGCTGTTTAATTATCATTTTGGGGACATAAGCGGTATATCCCACTCTCCTCAAATGCCTGATTATATCGTCCTCGCGTCCCGACACCACATAAATCACATACATTCGCCGCTGCCTCCGTTCTTTTTGATATACGCGCTGAGCCTTGCGTACAATTCGGGATCAGACTTTCGCATATCGTCGAAAATGTCCTCTTTAAAGGCTTCGTAAGCCGTATCTTTTAAATCTCTGCCCTTTTGCGACATATCTGTTTTGTAGGACAAAGCTCTGACTAAGGGCGCTACATTGTTTACCAGCTT